>NZ_JBHWJY010000059.1:0-53433 GCF_042731135.1 Streptomyces sp. NPDC059874 | reverse complement strand
TCGGGCGTCGAACGTTTCCAGGGGTCGGAGGGCCGAGGGTGGTTGCGTTCGACGCCCTGCGGGGACGCCCCGACGCACACCCGACCCCGGCGGGGGCGGGCCGGGTCCTGCGGGGACATGCCGGCGCGCACCCGGCACCGGCGGTGCGGGCCGGGTCCTGCGGGGGCATGCCGGCGCGCACCCGGCACCGGCGGGGCGGGCCGGGTCCCTGCGGGGGCGTTTCGGCGGGGCGGTCGTTCAGGCGGGGGGCCAGTGGGACTGGAGGGTGCGGACGGTTTCGGTGATGGCGGGGCGGCGGGCCGCGCCGGTCCGCCAGAGGGCGTAGAGGCGGCGTACGGGGCCCGGTTCCAGGGGGACCGCCACGGCGCCCGGGGGGAGCGGCCCGGTGCCCAGGCGGGGTACGACGGCCACGCCGAGGCCGGCCGCCACCAGGGCGACGATGGTGTGGTTCTCCTCGGCCACGTGCGCGATGTCGGGCTCGAAGCCGGCCGTGCGGAGAGTGCGGACGAGCCAGTCGTGGCAGACCCGGCCGGGTGGCTGGCAGATCCAACGCTCGCCGTTGAGGTCGGAGCGGTGGATGACCCGGCGGGTGGTGAACGGGTGCCCCTCGGGCACGACAAGGTCGCACAGGTCGTCGCCGATGACTGCCTGTTCGATGCCTTCGGGTGCCGGGAGAGGGGCGATGTCCCAGTCGTGGGCCACCGCCAGGTCCGTGACGCCCCGGGCCACCAGGTCGACGGAGAGGTGGGGGTCTACCTCCGTGAGGCGGACGTCCAGGGCGGGGTGGAGTTCGGCCAGCTCGGCCAGTACGGGCGGCAGGAGGCCGCGCGCCGCCGAGGCGAAGGCCGCCACCGTCAGCAGCCCGCTCGGCTGCCCGCGGCGCTCCTCCAGGGTGGTCTCGGCGCGCTCCACGATCGCCAGCAACTCCTGGGCGGTGGAGGCCAGATGACGGGCCTCCTCGGTGAGGGCGACCCCGCGGCCGCGTCGCTCCAGGAGGGTGGTGCGGGTCTCCCGCTCCAGCTTCGCGATCTGCTGGGAGACGGCGGAGGGGGTGTAGCCGAGGGCGGCGGCCGCGCCCGCCACCGAGCCGTGGACGGACACGGCGTGCAGGGCGCGCAGCCTGGCGAGATCGAGCATGTCCTCATGGTGGCACCGAGGGGCATGCGTAAGCAATGCTTCATTGATGAGGGAAGAGATTTGAGCTGGTGCTTCATGGTTGGGGCGGCGATGCTCGGATCATGCGTCCCGTACACACCGCACTCGCCGTGCTCGTCGCCGCCGTCTGGGGCTTCAATTTCGTGGTCATCGAGATCGGACTCGACCACTTCCCGCCGCTGTTGTTGTCCGCCTTGCGCTTCCTTGTCGCCGCTTTGCCCGCCGTGTTCTTCGTCGGGGCGCCCAAGGTCGCCTGGAGGTGGATCCTCGGGGTCGGTCTGGCCCTGGGGATCGCCAAGTTCGGCCTGCTCTTCACCGGGATGGATGCGGGGATGCCGGCCGGATTGTCCTCGCTGGTGCTGCAGATCCAGGCCGTCTTCACGGCTGTTCTCGCTGCCGTCGTGCTGCGGGAGCGGCCGGGATGGGTGCGGGTGGTCGGGATGGGGGTGGCGCTCGCGGGGATCGCGGTGGCCGCCGTGGACGGTGGTACCGGTGGGCCGGTGCTCGGGTTCGTGCTGGTCGTGGCGGCCGCCGCGTGCTGGGGGGTGTCCAACGTGTTGACGCGCAAGGCCGCCCCGCCCGACGCGCTGAACTTCATGGTGTGGGTGTGCGTGGTGCCGGTGCTGCCGTTGTTCGGGCTGTCGCTGCTGCTGGAGGGTCCTGAACGGGACCTGGCCGCGCTGCGTTCCCTGGACTGGTCCGGACTGGGCGTCATCGGGTACGTGGCGTGGGTGTCCACGGTCTTCGGGTTCGGCGCCTGGGGCTATCTGTTGCGCCGGTACCCGGCTTCGTCCGTGGCGCCGTTCTCGCTGCTGGTCCCGGTCTTCGGGATGTCCTCGGCGGCGCTGGTGCTGGGGGAGTCCGTGTCGGGGCTGCGGTGGGTGGCGGCGGTGCTGTTGGTGGGTGGGGTCGCGCTCACCTCGCCGGCGCCCGCACGGCTCAGTGGGGCCGGCTCTCCTGTAGTGGCAGGCGCCAGTCCTGGCCCGTCAGGCTCACCCCGTACGAGCGGTGCGGGCGCTCCGCGATCAGCGTGAACCCGGCGCGCAGGTAGAGCTCGCGGGCGTCGGTGAGGACGTCGTTGGTCCACAGCACCAGCTCGCGGTAGCCGACCGAGCGGGCGAAGTCGACCACCGCGGAGACCAACCGGGTGCCGATGCCGAGGCCGCGGCTCTCCGGGTCGACGAGGAGGAGCCGCAGTCTGGCGGTGCCGGGCGCGGAGTCCTCCCGTACGCACATCACGGAGCCGACGCGGTGGCCGTTCAGCTCCGCGATCCACATCTGTTCGAGGTACGGGTCGTGGTCCTGGGCGAAGTCCGCGACGACCCGGGCCACCATGCCCTCGAAGTCGGTGTTCCAGCCGTACTCGGCCGCGTACAGCGCGCCGTGGCGCTGCACGATCCAGCCCAGGTCTCCCGGTTCCGGGTTCCGCAGCCGCACGTTGTCAGCCATGGGCCCAACTTTATGGCCGCGGGCCCCCGAACGGGTGAGCTTCTACTTCTTGGCACCGCCCAGGATTTGGCCCAGGAGGTCGCCGAGGCCGCCGTTCTGTGCGGGGGTCGCGCCGGGCGTGCCCGGCTTGCCGGCGGCGGCGCGCTTGGCGAAGACGGCCAGGAGGACCGGAATCAGCAGCTCGATGACCCGGCTGATGGTGGGGGCGGGGATGCCGGTCTTCTTCGAGACGGCGTTGGCCACGGGCTTGCTCACCTTGGCCAGGACCCCGGCCATCATCCCGCCGCCGAGCATGCCGCCGAGGCCGCCGCCGAGGGTGGACACGCCCTGCAGTGGGGGCTCGGCCACCTCCGCGAAGGCCTGGCGGACCTCGTCGTCATCGGCGTCGGCCTTCTGCTGGAGGTCGCCCGTCATCGCGCCGACCGTGGTGGCGATGGTGTCGCGCGCGCCGTTGGCGTCCGTGCCGAGCAGTCCGGCGATCTCGGTCAGCTTGTCGTCGCCGAGTTCGCCCAGCACGTCGTCCTGGAAAGAGGATTCGCTCATGCCGGAAACGCTACGTCTGTCACGATTCACCGGCACTTCGGGTGGGTGTGTCGTGCGCACTGAGTAATGGATTTGTAAAGCTGTGATTCCGGATGCAACCGTGCGGGCGCATCGTGGGTCGTATGTTGCGTCGGCACTTCCGGGGAGGGATCTGGGGGGATCGGGAAGTCCGACGAGGGAGGGGTAACCGTGAGGGGGTCCGGCCGAAAGGCGGGACCCCCTTCGCGCTGTCCACAGGCCCGACGCGCTGTCGGCGCCGGGCGGTAGCTTCGGGGCATGGCAATGGACGGGGCAGTGCAACTGGCGGTGGTCGAGGGGGTGCTCGAACGCATCACCTACGCCAACGAGGAGAGCGGGTACACGGTCGCCCGGGTCGACACCGGCCGCGGCGCCGGGGACCTGCTCACCGTCGTCGGGGCGTTGCTGGGCGCGCAGCCGGGCGAATCGCTGCGGATGGAGGGGCGTTGGGGCTCCCATCCGCAGTACGGCAAGCAGTTCACCGTGGAGAACTACAGGACCGTGCTGCCCGCCACCATCCAGGGCATCCGCCGGTATCTGGGATCGGGCCTGATCAAGGGCATCGGCCCGAAGATCGCCGACCGGATCGTGGAGCACTTCGGGACGGAGACCCTCGATGTCATCGAGGAGGAGCCCAAGAGGCTGATCGAGGTGCCCGGGCTCGGGCCCAAGCGGACGAAGCTGATCGGCGCCGCCTGGGAGGAGCAGAAGGCCATCAAGGAGGTCATGGTCTTCCTCCAGGGAGTCGGCGTCTCCACCTCCATCGCCGTGCGCATCTACAAGAAGTACGCGGACGCCTCCATTTCGGTGGTGAAGAACCAGCCGTATCGGCTCGCCGCCGACGTGTGGGGCATCGGGTTCCTGACCGCCGACCGGATCGCCCAGGCGGTGGGGATCCCGCACGACAGCCCCGAGCGGGTCAAGGCCGGGCTCCAGTACGCCCTGTCCCAGTCCGCCGACCAGGGGCACTGCTTCCTGCCCCAGGAGAAGCTCATCGCCGACGGGGTCAAGTTGCTGCAGGTGGACACCGGGCTGGTCATCGAGTGCCTGGCCGAGCTCGCCGCCGATCCGGAGGGCGTCGTACGGGAATCCGTACCGGATCCGCAGGGCGGGCCCGACCCGCTGATCGCCGTGTACCTGGTGCCCTTCCACCGGGCCGAGCTGTCGCTGGTCGGGCAGGTGCGCAGGCTCCTGCACGCCGAGGACGACCGGATGCCCGCCTTCCAGGACGTGGACTGGGACAAGGCCCTCGGCTGGCTCGCCGGGCGGACCGGGGCCGACCTCGCGCCCGAGCAGCGGGATGCGGTCAAGCTGGCGCTGACCCGGCGGGTCGCGGTCCTCACGGGCGGGCCGGGCTGCGGCAAGTCCTTCACCGTGCGCTCGATCGTCGAGCTGGCCCGGGCCAAGAAGGCGAAGGTGGTGCTGGCCGCGCCCACAGGCCGGGCGGCGAAGCGGCTGGCCGAGCTCACCGGGGCGGAGGCCTCCACGGTGCACCGGCTGCTGGAGCTCAAACCGGGCGGGGACGCGGCCTACGACCGGGACCGGCCGCTGGACGCGGACCTGGTCGTGGTGGACGAGGCCTCGATGCTGGACCTGCTGCTGGCCAACAAGCTGGTCAAGGCCGTGGCGCCGGGGGCGCATCTGCTGCTCGTGGGGGATGTGGACCAGCTGCCGTCCGTAGGGGCCGGGGAGGTGTTGAGGGACCTGCTGGCGGAGGGCGGGCCGGTGCCGGCGGTGCGGCTGACGCGGATCTTCCGGCAGGCCCAGCAGTCGGGCGTGGTCACCAACGCCCACCGGATCAACACCGGTCTGCCGCCGATCACCGACGGGCTGCCGGACTTCTTCCTCTTCCCCGAGGAGGACACCGAGGCGGCGGGCGTGCTCGCCGTGGACGTGGCCGCACGGCGGGTTCCGGCCAGATTCGGGCTCGACCCGCGCCGGGACGTCCAGGTCCTCGCCCCCATGCACCGAGGCCCGGCAGGCGCCGGAAACCTCAACGGTCTGCTCCAGCAGGCCATGACGCCGGCCCGGCCGAACCTGCCGGAGAAGCGGTTCGGCGGGCGGGTCTTCCGCGTGGGGGACAAGGTGACCCAGATCCGGAACAATTACGAGAAGGGTGCGAACGGGGTCTTCAACGGAACGGTCGGTGTCGTGATCGGCCTGGACCTCGACGAACAGCGCCTGACGGTACGGACGGAGGAGGACGAGGAGATCGCGTACGAGTTCGCGGAGCTCGACGAGCTGGCCCACGCGTACGCCGTCACCATCCACCGTTCCCAGGGGAGTGAATATCCGGCGGTGGTGATCCCGGTCACCACCGGTGCTTGGATGATGCTCCAGCGAAATCTGCTCTACACGGCGGTCACGAGGGCGAAGAAACTGGTCGTCCTCGTCGGGTCCCGCAAAGCCCTCGCGCAGGCGGTGCGTACCGTTTCCGCAGGCAGGAGGTACACAGCTGTGGCGCCGAGGCTCTCCGGACGCATACCGGTGGGAAACATCACCTAGATGATCGATCATTTGGGGTTCCGCCGCTGGTGCGGAGGGGGCAGGATGAGCAGCTTGACGGCACTCAGTGCCGTCAAAAGCACCAAAGGCCGACCCCGAGTGCACTCTCCTGCGCCAAATGGGGGAAGGTAGAGGCAGTCAGGGCACCTCGAAGAAGAGGCACTACGTCGGTGAGGGATGACGTGAGCGACAACTCTGTAGTACTCCGGTACGCGGACGGTGAATACACCTACCCGGTGGTCGAGAGCACCGTCGGTGACCAGGGCTTCGACATCTCGAAGCTGCGGGCCCAGACCGGGCTCGTCACCTTGGACAGCGGCTACGGCAACACCGCGGCCTACAAGTCCGCGATTACCTACCTCGACGGTGAGCAGGGCATCCTGCGCTACCGCGGTTACCCGATCGAGCAGCTGGCCGAGCGTTCGACCTTCATCGAGGTCGCCTACCTGCTGATCAACGGTGAGCTGCCGACCGTCGACCAGCTCGCGTCGTTCCGCAACGAGATCACCCAGCACACGCTGCTGCACGAGGACGTCAAGCGTTTCTACGACGGCTTCCCGCGCGACGCGCACCCGATGGCGATGCTGTCGTCCGTCGTCAGCGCGCTGTCGACCTTCTACCAGGACAGCCACAACCCGTTCGACGAGAAGCAGCGCAACCTCTCGACGATCCGGCTTCTGGCCAAGCTCCCGACGATCGCGGCGTACGCGTACAAGAAGTCGGTCGGCCACCCGGTGGTCTACCCGCGCAACGACCTCGGCTACGTCGAGAACTTCCTGCGCATGACCTTCTCCGTGCCGGCCCAGGAGTACGACCTGGACCCGGTCGTGGTCGCCGCGCTCGACAAGCTGCTGATCCTGCACGCGGACCACGAGCAGAACTGCTCGACCTCCACCGTGCGTCTGGTCGGCTCCTCGCAGGCGAACATGTTCGCCTCGATCTCGGCCGGCATCTCCGCGCTGTGGGGCCCGCTGCACGGTGGCGCCAACCAGTCGGTGCTGGAGATGCTGGAAGGCATCAAGAACGACGGCGGCGACGTCGACGCCTTCATCCGCAAGGTGAAGAACAAGGAAGACGGCGTCCGCCTCATGGGCTTCGGACACCGCGTCTACAAGAGCTTCGACCCCCGGGCGAAGATCATCAAGGCGGCGGCGCACGACGTCCTCTCCTCGCTCGGCAAGAGCGACGAGCTGCTCGACATCGCGCTCAAGCTGGAAGAGCACGCGCTGGCGGACGAGTACTTCGTCTCGCGCAACCTCTACCCGAACGTGGACTTCTACACCGGCCTGATCTACCGGGCCATGGGCTTCCCGACCGAGATGTTCACCGTGCTCTTCGCGCTCGGCCGGCTCCCCGGCTGGATCGCCCAGTGGCACGAGATGATCAAGGAGCCGGGTTCCCGCATCGGCCGCCCGCGCCAGATCTACACGGGTGAGGTCCTGCGCGACTTCGTCCCCGTCGAGGCCCGCTGACCCGAGGCCCTCAAGGCACGCCAGGCATGCGAAAAGCGCCCCGCCGTCGATCCCCCCACGGGTCGACGGTCGGGGCGCTTTCCTTTTCCCCGGTACGGATTCCCCCCACGGGACCCGAGCCGGGGCGTCGGTGGTGCCGGGACTCGTTCGGGTCGGGACGGCCGCTCAAGGCTTCCCGCGCACGAATCCCGGCCGGCCGATACCCCCGGACGTCCCCCAAGACGTTCCTGGCATCGCCCCATTAGACCCACCACGACCCCGGATGGTTACGTTGGCGTCACTGTGATCTGCGTCTCCCGTGAAGGAACTGTGTGGGCCGTGGGGAGGCCTTCCACTAGCGGAAGGACCGCAGCCGCAGGCTGTTGGTCACCACGAAGACCGAGGAGAAGGCCATCGCGGCCCCCGCGATCATCGGGTTGAGCAGTCCGGCGGCCGCCAGCGGCAGGGCCGCCACGTTGTAGCCGAAGGCCCAGAACAGGTTCCCCTTGATGGTGCCCAGGGTCCGGCGCGACAGCCGGATCGCGTCCGCCGCCACCCGCAGGTCTCCCCGTACGAGGGTCAGGTCGCCGGCCTCGATCGCCGCGTCGGTGCCGGTGCCCATGGCCAGGCCCAGGTCCGCCTGGGCCAGGGCGGCCGCGTCGTTGACCCCGTCGCCGACCATGGCGACCGTACGACCCTCCGTCTGGAGGCGGCGCACGACGTCCACCTTGTCCTGCGGGAGCACTTCGGCGATCACCTCGTCGATGCCCACCTCCCGCGCCACCGTCTCGGCGACGGCCTTGTTGTCGCCGGTCAGCAGGACCGGGGTCAGGCCCAGCGCCCGCAGCCGGGAGACCGCCTCCGCGCTGGTCTCCTTGACGGCGTCGGCCACGGTCAGGACCCCGCGCGCCTCCCCGTCCCAGGCCACCAGCACGGCGGTGCTGCCCGCCGCCTCGGCGGCCGCCTTGGCCTCGGCGAGCTCCTGGGGGAGGGTGATCGCCCAGTCGGCCAGCAGCCGCTCGCGGCCCACCAGGACGGCGTGACCGTCGACCACGCCCTGGACGCCGAGCCCCGCCAGGTTCTGGAAGTCCTCCGGGACCGGCAGCTCCCCCGCCCGCTCGGCCGCTCCGGTGGCGACGGCCCGGGCGATCGGGTGCTCGGAGGCGTGCTCCAGGGAGCCGGCGAGCCGCAGCAGCTCCTTCTCGTCCACGCCCTCGGCGACGTGCACGTCGGCCAGGGTCATCCGGCCGGTGGTGACGGTCCCGGTCTTGTCCAGGACGACGGTGTCCACGCGGCGGGTGGACTCCAGTACCTCGGGGCCCTTGATCAGGATGCCCAGCTGCGCGCCGCGGCCGGTGCCGACCATCAGCGCGGTCGGCGTGGCCAGGCCCAGGGCGCACGGGCAGGCGATGATCAGGACGGCCACGGCGGCGGTGAAGGCGGCGGTGGCGTCGCCGGTCACCAGCAGCCAGGTGACCCAGGTGCCCAGCGCCAGGACCAGCACGATCGGCACGAAGATCCCGGAGATCCGGTCGGCGAGGCGCTGCACCTCGGCCTTGCCGTTCTGCGCGTCCTCGACGAGCCGGGCCATCCGGGCCAGCTGGGTGTCGGCGCCGATCCGGGTGGCCTCGACGACCAGGCGCCCGGAGGCGTTGACGGTGGCGCCGGTGACCGGGTCCCCGACGGTGACCTCCACGGGCACGGACTCGCCGGTCAGCATGGAGGCGTCCACGGCGGAGCTGCCCTCGACGACCGTGCCGTCGGTGGCGACCTTCTCGCCCGGCCGGACGACGAACCGGTCGCCGACCACGAGCTGCGCCACGGGGATGCGTACCTCGGCGCCGCCGCGCAGCACGGCCACGTCCTTGGCGCCGAGCTCCAGCAGGGCCTTGAGGGCCGCGCCGGCCTTCCGCTTGGAGCGGGCCTCCAGGTAGCGGCCGAGCAGGATGAAGGAGACGACCCCGGCCGCGACCTCCAGGTAGATGGCGGAGGAGCCGTCGGTGCGCGAGATGGTCAGGTCGAAGCCGTGCCGCATGCCGGTCATGCCGGCGTGGCCGAAGAACAGGGCCCACAGCGACCAGGCGAAGGCGGCCAGGGTGCCGACGGAGACCAGCGTGTCCATGGTCGCGGCGCCGTGCCGGGCGTTGGTCCAGGCCGCCTTGTGGAAGGGGTAGGCGCCCCAGACGACGACGGGGGCGGCGAGGGTCAGCGAGAGCCACTGCCAGTTGTCGAACTGGAGGGACGGGACCATCGCGAGCAGGACCACGGGCAGGGCCAGGGCGGCCGAGACGAGCAGCCGGTGGCGCAGGGCGGCGAGCTCGGGGTCGCGCGGGGCCCGGTCGCCTTCGGGCTCCGACGCGGGCTCGGGCTCCGGCGGAGGGGGTTCCTCGGCGGTGTATCCGGTCTTCACGACGGTCGCGATCAGGTCGGCGACCCGGACGTCACCGCTGTAGGAGACCTTCGCCTTCTCGGTGGCGAAGTTCACCGTGGCCTCGACGCCGTCCATCCGGTTGAGCTTCTTCTCGATGCGGGCCGCGCAGGAGGCGCAGGTCATCCCGCCGATCGAGAGTTCCACCGCCGCTATGGGCCCGTCGTGCACTGTGCTGGTCATCTTCCGGCTCCAGGGGGATGGCCGGGCCGTACGGAACCAGTATGAGCTGGCCGGTACGGCCCGGCGGAATGCTGCGGGGGTACCGCGCGATGGCTAAGCGGCCTCGGGGAAGTGGGGCACGTCCCCGCGCCGCCCGGCACGGCACCTCGCCGCGTTGTCGCAGCACCCGAGTACGTCCAGTACAAGGGCACTGCTCCGCCTTGCGATGCACCGCACCGGACGACGCGGAAACGCACCCCACTTCCCCGAGGCCGCTTAGGCCCGACCCACGAGTTCGTAGCCGGCCTCGTCGATGGCGGCGCGGACGTCCTCTTCGGCGAGCAGGGCGTCGGAGACGACGGTGACCTCGCCGGTCGCGGCGACCGCCTTGACCGAGCTGACGCCGGGCAGGGCGCTGAGCTCCGTGGTCACCGAGCCCTCGCAGTGCCCGCAGCTCATGCCGGTCACGCGGTAGACGGTGGTGGTCCGGGTGTCCGTCTCGGCGGTCATGTCGTTCTCCTCTTCGCGGCGTACGTGTCCGATCGCAGGGGGCGATGGATTCCTCCACCGTCCTCCCCACACTCGAAGACTATACCCCTAGGGGGTATCAATGCGAGCCTCGTGTTGCCAAAACTGGCCGGTGTGGCCGAACTGTACGTAAATGACCGTTATGGATCACTCGGTAAGCCTCGTTCTGATCATGGCCGCCGCCGTGCTCGCGCCCCTGCTGGCCTATGGGATCTCGCGCTGGCTGGCCGTACCGCTGGTGATCTTCGAGATCCTGCTGGGAATCCTGCTCGGCCCCGACGTCCTCGGATGGGTACACACCGGCGAGGTGGTCGACGTACTGAGCAACCTCGGCCTCGCGATGCTGATCTTCCTGGCCGGCTACGAACTCGAATTCGACCGGGTCAAGGGGGACACCCTCAAGCGGTCGGTGTGGGCCTGGCTGATCGCCCTCGCACTGGGCCTCGGCCTCGGGGCCCTGCTCGCCCACGGGGGCGGATTCGACAAGGGCGTCTACGTCGGCACCGCGCTCACCAGCACCGCGCTCGGCGCGATCCTGCCCGTGCTGAGGGACGCCGGAGACCTGCAGAGCAGGTTCGGCTCCGTGATGATGGCCATGGGCGCGATCGGTGAGTTCGGGCCGATCATCGCCATGGCCCTGCTGCTCAGCGGGCGGGCCCCGGGCCGGTCGGCGGCGCTGCTGGCCGCCTTCGCGGCCCTGACGGCGGCGGCGGTCCTCTGGTCGCTGCGGCCCAAGCCGCCCTGGTTCGGCAACGTCATCGCCAAGACCCTGCACAGCAGCGCGCAGTTCGCGGTACGGCTGGTGGTCCTGCTGCTGGTGTCGATGCTGGCGCTGGCCCAGGTGCTCGGCCTGGACATCCTGCTCGGGGCCTTCGCCGCCGGGCTCATCACCCGCCTCGTGCTGCACGGGGCCGCCCCGGAGAGCAGCGCGACCGTGCTGTCGAAGGTGGAGGCCATGGGCTTCGGCTTCCTCGTGCCGCTGTTCTTCGTGGTCACCGGGGTCGAGTTCGACCTGAAGGCGCTGCTCGCGGGCGGCCGGGAGCTCCTGCTGCTGCCGCTGTTCCTGCTGCTGTTCCTCGTGGTGCGCGGGCTGCCGATCTGGCTGCTGGCCCCGAAGGACCTGGACCGGCGGGACCGGTCGGCGCTGGTGCTGTTCGGGTCCACCGCGCTGCCGCTGGTGGTGGCGATCACCACGCTCGGGGTGCAGGCCGGGAAGGTGGACCCGGGGGAGGCCGCCGCGCTGGTGGGAGCCGGAATGCTGTCGGTGCTGGTGTTCCCGCTGGTGGGGCTGCGGCTGCGGGACCGCGTGCGGGCCCGGGCGGGGGCCCGGATCGGCGGCGAGGAGTCCTGGTGAGCGGGGCCGGGGCCCCGCTCGTCCGGTACGCCGCTCAGTCCTCGCGGCGCCCCCGGTTGCCGGGCCGACGGGCCACCCACGCGCGGACGGTGTCGGCGTACCAGTAGGGCTTGGCGCCCTCCACGTGATCGGGCGGGGGGAGGAGCCCGTGCTTGCGGTAGGAGCGCACGGTGTCGGGCTGGACCCGGATGTGGGCAGCGATCTCCTTGTACGACCACAGCTGTCGGTCGCTCATGCCAGGCACCTCCTCGTCCACGCCGCGGGGCCGGCCGGGAGGCCGTCGGGGGAGCCGGCACGTGGACACTGACGATCACTCGCCTCGTGCCCGGGGAACGACGCGGATCGAGGGCAGGGGAGGGTCTGTCGAGCCCCTGTGACGCAAGACCCGCGTAACGGGGACATGCGTGACACGAATGCGACCCCTGTGACGGATGCGGCACAGGGGTCGACCGGGTCGGGCGATCGGGTCGATCGGGGGCGTCAGCGGTAGAGGGAAGGCCGTTCCGTCAGGGTCACTTCGGTCCGTACGCCGGTCCGCGCGGCCACCAGTCCCGCCTCGGAGACGGCCGCCGCCGCGTACCCGTCCCAGGCGTCGGGCCCCGCCACCCGGCCGCGCGCGGCCGCGGCCACCCAGCGGCGCAGCTGACGGTCGTAGGCGTCGGCGAAACGCACCGTGAAGTCCTGGTCGATCTCCCCGCCCCACCGGCCCGCCGCCTGCACCACCATCGCGTGGCCGTCACCGATCCGGGCGCTGCCCGCCTCGCCGACCGCCTCGCACTGCACCTGGTAGCCGAACCCGCAGTTCACGAAGATCTCCACGTCGACCACGGCCCCGCCGGAGGTCTCCAGCAGCACCAGCCGGGGATCGCGCAGCCCCTCCGGGGCGGCCGCCGTGGGCCGCGGGGAGAGCACGGTGACGGCCGTGATCTCCTGGCCCAGCAGCCAGCGCGCCGCGTCCACCTCGTGCACCACGGAGTCGCTGATCAGCATGTCGCTGGTGAAGAAGGACGGCGAGGCGGCGTTGCGGTGCCGGCAGTGCAAGAACAGCGGCCTCCCGATCCCACCCGCGTCCAGCAGCTCCTTCAGCCGCTCGTACTCGGCGTCGAACCGCCGCATGAAACCCACCTGCACCAGGCGCCGCCCCAGCCGCTGTTCGGCCTCCATGACCCGCAGCGCCCCCGCCGGGTCCGGGGTCAGCGGCTTCTCGCACAGCACCGGCAGCTCCCGCTCCAAGGCGCGCAGCACCGCTTCCTCGTGGGCGGGCCCGGGGGACGCGATCAGCACGGCCTGGACCCCGGGCGCGGCTATCGCGGCCGCCGGGTCGGTGTGCGCGCTCGCCCCGTCCAGGGTGCCCGCGACCGCCTTGACCCGGTCCCCGTCCGGATCGGCCACGGCCACCACCCGGGCCCCGCCGACGGTGCGCCCGATCCGGCGGACGTGGTCGGCGCCCATCTTGCCCGTGCCGATGACGGCGATGCCGAGCGTGCTCATGTTCGTATCCTCCGAGGAGTCAGCGGGCGCCGCAGGAGCGCAGGTAGTCGCGGGTACGACGGGCGATCGGCAGCGGTCGGTCCGGCGGGCAGGGGTACATGTCCTGCTCGACGATGGCGAAGAGGTCCACGTCGAGCCGCTGGGCGGCGGCGAGCACGGGTTCCAGCGCGGGCACCCCCGAGGGCGGTTCGCACATCACCCCGCGGCCCACGGCCGGCCCGAAGGGCAGCTCCTGCGCGACGACTTCGGCGAGGACCCGCGGGTCCACCTGCTTGAGGTGGAGGTAGCCGATCCGCTCGGCGAAGGTCTCGATGGCCTGGACGCTGTCGCCGCCGCAGTACGCGTAGTGCCCGGTGTCCAGGCAGAGGGAGACGAGGGCCGGGTCGGTGGCGTCCAGGAAGCGGGCCACGTTCCGCGGGGTGTCGATGTGGGTGTCCGCGTGCGGATGCACGACGATCCGCAGCCCGTACCGCTCCCGGACCTCCCGGCCCAGGCGCTCGGTCTGGGAGGCCAGTTCGCGCCATTGGGCGGGCGTGAGGGTGCGGTCCTCCAGCACCTCGCCGGTCTTGTCGTCCCGCCAGAAGGAGGGGATGACCACGAGGTGCGCCGCGCCCATGGCCTGGGTCAGCGCCGCGATCCGCGACACGTGCGCCCAGGTGTCCTCCCACACGGCGGGCCCGTGATGGAGTCCGGTGAAGACGGTGCCGGCCGAGACCCGCAGCCCGCGCTTGGCGGTCTCCTCGGCGAGGCGGGCGGGATCGGTGGGCAAGTATCCGTACGGGCCGAGCTCGATCCACTCGTACCCGGCGTCCGCGACCTCGTCGAGGAAGCGCTCCCAGGGGGTCTGCAAGGGATCGTCGGGAAACCAGACACCCCAGGAGTCCGGAGCCGAACCGACACGGATACGGGTCAACGCGGGCGGGGAGGACGTCATAACGGCCACCTTAGGGTGGGAGGCGAGCGGGAGGACGTGACTGTGAACGGGACCGGCGATCCGTTGGAGTTCGACCTGATCACGATGGGCCGGATCGGGGTGGATCTCTACCCGTTGACGACCGGCGTATCACTGGCCGAGGTGGAGACCTTCGGCAAGTTCCTCGGCGGCTCGCCGAGCAACGTGGCCGTCGCGGCGGCCCGGCTGGGGCGACGGACGGCGGTGATCACCCGCACCGGGGCGGACCCCTTCGGCGCGTATCTCCGCGCGGAGCTGCGGCGGTTCGGGGTGGACGACCGGTGGGTGGCGGAGGTCGCCGGGCTCCCCACGCCGATCACCTTCTGCGAGGTCTTCCCGCCGGACCGGTTCCCGCTGTACTTCTACCGGCTGCCGAAGGCGCCCGATCTGGAGATCGAGGCGGCGGAGGTGGACCTGGCGGCGGTGCGGGCCGCGCGGGTGTTCTGGATGACGGGGACGGGGTTGAGCGAGGAGCCCTCGCGGGCGGCGACGCTGGCGGCGCTGGAGGCCCGGGGTCGCGGGGCGGGGGTGACGGTGTTCGACCTGGACTGGCGGCCGATGCTGTGGCGGGAGAAACCGGAGCCGTACTACGAGCGGGCGCTGGCGGTGGCGACGGTGGCCGTCGGGAACCCGGAGGAGTGCGAGATCGCCACGGGGCGGTCGGAGCCGTACGAGGCGGCGCGGGCGCTGATCGCCTCCGGCGTGGAGCTGGCGGTGGTCAAGCGGGGGCCGGAGGGCGTGCTGGCGGTGCATCGGGACGGGACGGTGGCGGAGGTCCCACCGGTGCCCGTGGAGGTGGTGAACGGGCTGGGGGCGGGGGACGCGTTCGGGGGTGCGCTGTGCCACGGGTTGTTGGCGGGGTGGTCGCTGGAAGCCGTGATGCGGTACGCGAACGCGGCGGGGGCCATTGTCGCCTCGCGGCTGGCGTGTTCGTCGGCCATGCCGTTCCCTGACGAGGTGGAGGAGGTGCTCGCCCGTGCCGGTGGTGTCTGAGTGGGGGATGGAGTGGACGAGGCTGGCAGTCCTGGAGTTGGCGCCGGGGGAGGTGTACGCGCACGCGTGCGGGGAGGCTGAATGGATCGTGTTGCCGTTGTCGGGCGGTTGCCGTGTGCGTGTCGCGGGGCCTGGTGGTCCGGTGCCGGTCACCGATCGGGGCTCCGCCCCGGACCCCGCGCCTCAATCGCCGGCGGGGCTGGGTTTTGCCCGGCCGGGGCAGGATGGTGCGGCGGCCTCAGCGGACCGGCGGCATCAGCCAAATCCAGCCCCGCCGGCGTTTGAGGCGCGGGGGGCCGGGGGCGGAGCACACAGGTTCGGGAAGGGGCGGGGTGGGGGAAGCCCCGCAGGGCCTGACGCGACACCGCCGCTGAGCTTCGAACTGCGGGGGCGGACCGGGGTGTTCGACGGGGTCACCGACTTCGTCTACCTGCCCCGGGACGCGCATGCGGAGGTCACCTCGGCCGGCGGCGGCCGGTTCGCGCTCGCCGGGGCGCGGTGCGCGGCGCGGCTGCCCGCGCGGTACGGGCCCGCCGGGGAGGTGCCCGTCGAGCTGCGCGGGGCCGGGAATTGCTCCCGCCAGGTCAACAACTTCGGGGCGGCCGACGTGTTTCCCGCCGACCGGCTCATCGCCGTCGAGGTGCTCACCCCCGGCGGGAACTGGTCCTCGTACCCGCCCCACAAGCACGACACGCACGCCCCCGGCGAAGAGTCCCGCCTCGAAGAGATCTACTACTTCGAGATCGCTCCGCACGGGGACACCCCGGGGGTCGGGTACCAGCGCGTCACGCCCTCCCCGGCGGGGAAGACCGACATCCTGGCCGAGGTCGGGAGCGGGGACGCCGTGCTGATCCCGGACGGTTGGCACGGGCCGTCCATCGCCGCTCCCGGGCACGACATGTACTACCTGAACGTGATGGCCGGGCCGCCCGGCGAGCCGCGGGAGTGGTTGATCCGGGACCACCCCGACCACGCCTGGATCCGCGGCAGTTGGGACGGGCAGGAGATCGACCCCCGGCTGCCCTTCCCCCGAGCGGAGGACCACCAGTGAGGCTCACCGTCGCGCAGGCGCTCGTACGGTTCCTGAGCGCGCAGTACGCCGAGCGCGACGGGCGGCGGCACCGGCTGATCGCCGCCACCTGGGGGATCTTCGGGCACGGGAACGTCGCCGGGATCGGGCAGGCGTTGCTGGAGACGGGCGCGCAGGACATGCCCTTCCTCCAGGGCCGCAACGAGCAGGCGATGGTGCACGCCGCCGTCGGGTACGCCCGGCAGAGCGGGCGGTTGTCGGCGCACGCCGTGACCACCTCCATCGGGCCCGGCGCCACCAACCTCGTCACCGGCGCCGCCGGAGCGACCATCAACCGCGTTCCGGTGCTCCTGCTGCCCGGGGACACCTTCGCGACCCGGCCCGCCGATCCCGTGTTGCAGCAGTTGGAGGTGCAGGAGGCGGGGGACGTCTCCGTCAACGACACCCTGCGGCCCGTCTCCCGCCACTTCGACCGGATCACCCGGCCCGAGGCGCTGATCCCGGCCGCCCTCCAGGCCATGCGGGTGCTCACCGACCCGGTGCGGACCGGCGCCGTCACGCTCGCGCTGCCGCAGGACGTGCAGGCCGAGGCGTACGACTGGCCCGAGGAGTTCTTCGCCGAGCGGGTGTGGGGCGTACGCCGGCCCCGGCCCGACCGCGTCGAGCTCGCCGCGGCCGCGGCCGCCGTACGGGGCTCCGCGCGGCCCCTGATCGTCGCGGGCGGCGGAATCCGGCACAGCGGGGCGGGGGCCGCGCTGGCGGAGTTCGCCGAGGCCACCGGGATTCCCGTGGCCACCACCCAGGCGGGCAAGGGCGTGCTCCCGTACGACCACCCGGCCGAGGTCGGCGGGATCGGGCACACGGGTACGGCCACCGCCGACGGGCTCGCCCGGGAGGCCGACCTGGTGATCGCCGCCGGGACCCGGCTGACGGACTTCACCACGGCCTCCGCGACCCTCTTCCAGAACCCGGCCGTCCGGTTCCTCGGCCTCAACCTGGACCCGTACGACGCCCACAAGCTCGGCGCCCTGCCCCTGGTCGCCGATGCCCGCGAGGGGCTCGGTGAACTCCGGGAGGCGGTCGCCGGGTACCGGGTGGATCCCCAGTACACGGCCTCGTACGGGGAGGGGAAGAGGGAGTGGGAGCGGCTCGTCGATGCCGCCTGGGGTGCGGGCGACGAGGACCTGCCGCCGACGCAGACCCAGGTGCTCGGGCTGCTCGACTCGCTGGTCGACGAGAGCGACATCCTCGTCAACGCCGCCGGCTCGCTGCCCGGGGACCTGCACAAGCTGTGGCGGGCCCGCTCGGTCGACCAGTACCACCTGGAGTACGGGTACTCCTGCATGGGCTACGAGATCCCGGCCGCGATCGGGGTGGCCCTGGCCGCTCCCGGTCGCCCGGTGTGGGCGCTGGTCGGCGACGGGACGTACCTGATGAACCCGACCGAGATCGTCACGGCCGTGCAGGAGGGCGTCCCGATCAAGCTGGTCATCCTCGACAACCACGGGTACGCGTCGATCGGCGGGCTCTCGGGGGCGGTGGGCGGTGAGGGATTCGGCACCGGGTACCGCTTCCGGGCGCCCGACGGTTCGTACACCGGCGACCCCCTTCCGGTGGACCTCGCCGCCAACGCGGGGTCCCTCGGGATGGCCGTGATACGCGCCCGTACCGTACGTGACCTGCGGGAAGCTCTGGCCGAGGCGCGCTCGGCAACATGTCCCACATGTGTCTACGTACAGACCCGAACGCCCGACACTGTGTCGGGCCCGCCCCCCGCGCAGGCGTGGTGGGATGTTCCTGTGGCCGAGACCGCGAAGCGCAAAGCGGCGGCCCAGGCCCGTGAAGAGTACGACCGGCAAGCCGCTCAGCGACGTCGCCATCTGTGAAGGAGCAAAAGGGATGAAGACCGTCAACCACTGGATCGGTGGCAAGACCGTCGAGGGCGCTTCGGGCAACTACGGCCCGGTCACCGACCCGGCCACCGGCGAGGTCACCACGCAGGTCGCGCTCGCCTCGGCCGAAGAGGTCGACGCGGCGGTGCAGGTCGCCAAGGAGGCGTACCTGAGCTGGGGCCAGTCCTCGCTGGCCGCCCGTACCAAGGTGCTCTTCGCCTACCGCGCCCTGCTGGACGCCAACCGCGACGCCATCGCCGAGCTGATCACCGCCGAGCACGGCAAGGTGCACTCGGACGCGCTGGGCGAGGTCGCCCGCGGCCTGGAGATCGTCGAGCTGGCCTGCGGGATCACCACGCAGCTCAAGGGCGAGCTGTCGACGTCGGTGTCCAACCGCGTGGACGTGGCCGCCATCCGCCAGCCGCTGGGCGTGGTCGCGGGCATCACCCCGTTCAACTTCCCGGCGATGGTCCCGATGTGGATGTTCCCGCTGGCCGTGGCCTGCGGAAACACCTTCATCCTCAAGCCGAGCGAGAAGGACCCCTCGGCCGCCAACAAGCTGGCCGAGCTGGCCACCGAGGCCGGGCTGCCGGCGGGCGTTCTGAACGTCGTCCACGGTGACAAGGTCGCCGTCGACGCGCTGCTGGCCCACCCCGACATCGCGGCCGTCTCCTTCGTGGGCTCGACCCCGATCGCCCGCCACATCCACACCACCGCCTCCGCGAACGGCAAGCGCGTACAGGCGCTGGGCGGCGCCAAGAACCACATGCTGGTGCTGCCGGACGCCGACCTGGACGCGGCCGCCGACGCGGCGGTCTCCGCGGCCTACGGCTCCGCCGGTGAGCGCTGCATGGCGATCTCCGCCGTCGTGGCCGTCGGCTCCATCGCCGACACCCTCGTCGAGAAGATCCGCGAGCGCGCCGAGAAGATCAAGATCGGCCCCGGCAACGACCCGACCTCCGAGATGGGCCCGCTGATCACGGCCGCCCACCGCGACAAGGTCGCCTCGTACGTCAAGGGCGCGGCCGACCAGGGCGCCGACGTGGTCCTGGACGGCACCGGCTACACGGTGGACGGCTTCGAGAACGGCCACTGGATCGGCCTGTCGCTGCTCGACAACGTGAAGACCGACTCCGACGCCTACCGCGACGAGATCTTCGGCCCGGTGCTGTGCGTGCTGCGCGCGGAGACCTACGAGGAGGGCGTGGCCCTCATCAACGCCTCGCCGTTCGGCAACGGCACCGCGATCTTCACCCGTGACGGTGGCGCCGCCCGCCGCTTCCAGCTGGAGATCGAGGCGGGCATGGTCGGCGTCAACGTGCCGATCCCGGTGCCGGTGGGCTACCACTCCTTCGGTGGCTGGAAGGACTCGCTCTTCGGCGACCACCACATCTACGGCAACGACGGCATCCACTTCTACACCCGCGGCAAGGTCGTCACGACCCGCTGGCCGGACCCGGCCGACGCCCCGGCGGGCGTGGACCTGGGCTTCCCGCGCAACCACTGACCGCAACCACCGACCGCACCCGCTGGACCGCTCGCTGGACCGCTCGCCCCCCGCAACCCTCACCGCGGGGGGCGAGTCCGTTTCGTCAACCGAGCAGCGACCACACGTCCCGCGCCGCCGTCGCGCTCCACACCGCGTCGCCGTGTCCGTAGCCGGGTACGACCGTGAAGGTCACCCGGTCGTTGCCGGCGGCGCGGATCAGCTCCGCGCCGCGCGGGTGGTCACCGCGGCCCAGCGCCGTGTTGACCCACACCACCTCGGCGCGGATGCGGTCCCAGCCGATCCGGTACGTGGTTTCGTCGCCCGCCCAGATCGCGGCGAGGTCCCGCATCAGGGCGGTCGGCAGCAGTCCGCTGCCGACGGCGGAGGTCGCCGCGTGCCAGGTGGCCAGGGGGGTGTGGGTCAGCGTGAACCGGTCCTCGGCCGGGGTGGCGCCGAAGGCGTAGCCGCCCGCGCCGTGACCCTGGGCGTAGATCCAGTTCGCCGCGCCGGGCAGGGCCGCGGTTCGGATCAGCGCGAAGTGGGCGAGCCCCGCGTGGGTGAA
Organism: Streptomyces sp. NPDC059874; assembly: GCF_042731135.1. Lineage (NCBI taxonomy): Bacteria > Bacillati > Actinomycetota > Actinomycetes > Kitasatosporales > Streptomycetaceae > Streptomyces > Streptomyces sp. NPDC059874. Next base: position 33,431 of record NZ_JBHWJY010000059.1, on the reverse strand, counting down.
CCGGAGCGAGGGGTTCGGTGGCCAGGGGGCCGGGGAGGCGCCGGCCGGGTCCGTCACGGCGCGGGCGACGAGGGCCGCGAGCCCCGGATCGGCCGCGTACGTGCCCTGCGCGAGCTGTGCGGCGTACGCGTCCCGGGTCGCGGCCGCCCGCAGCGCGAGCTCGCCCGTGTAGGGGCCGGTGGTGTCCAGGGCGACCACGCGGCGCAGCCGCGGCGAGTCGTCGTGCGAGGCCGCGTCCAGTGCGAGGGCGGCCCCGGCGGAGTGGCCGACGTACTGGTAGGGCAGCCGCAGTACGGAGTCCAGCGCGCCCACCACCCGGGCCAGGTCCCGGCGGTGCGCCGCGAGCCCCCACTCGGCGGTGACGTCCCGGGGCGCGGCGGCGTCCTCGCGGGGGGTGACACCGACGACGAGCAGGCCGCGGCGGCGCAGTTCGTGGGCGAGGCCCGGGCCGTCGGGGGCCACGGGAGTGAAGAAGTCCGCCGCGAAGTTCAGGCCGCCGCCGGGCAGGAGGTACGCGATGCCGTGCGGGGGCCGGGCCGTGTCCGCGACCACGTCCACCGTGACGGGGGCCGGGCCGCCGTCGTCCAGCGGCAGGGTGAGGCGTATCCAGCCGTCGCCGGGCAGGTAGGCGGCGGTGCCCGTGCCCAGCGCCCGCTCGATGCGGCTCAGCAGTCCGGTGCCCTTGGCCGCGGCGGCGGGCGCGGCCGAGCCGAGGGTCAGGGCGGCGGCGCCGGCCAGCCCGCCGGCGAGGACGGCCCGCCGGTCGGGGCCGGGGCCCGGGCCGGCGCCGGGCCGGGTGGCGCTGTGCTCTTGGTCCATTGGTGGTGCCTCCCCCTTGACACGGTGATGGCCGAATACCGTCACCCCAAGGACACCCTTGCCGGTCAGTGCGTCCGAGCCAAGTCCCGTTCGGAATCAGTCTGTTCCCGGCCCGCCGAGCGGCGGCGGCGCCGCAGGACCAGAAGGGTCGTCAGGGCGCCGAGGAGCACCAGGAACACGCCCACGGCGGGCCACGGGACGGCCACGAAGTCCGTCTCCGATTCCGAGAGCAGCTCGGGGTGGGCCGTGGCCCCGGCGGTGATCTTGACGGTCACCCAGTCCGACTGGGGGGCGTCGGGCCACGGTTCGGTCAGCTCGATCCGCTGGCCGGGAAGCAGCGCCAGCTTCAGCTCCCGGGCCGGCCGGTCCAGCACCGTGCGCCCGAACAGGCCCTCGGCGGACACCGTCACCTTGGGGTCGACGACCACGTTGCCCCGGTTGACCAGCGTGTACGTGATCGTGGCGCGGGCGTTCTTGACCCAGGGCAGCAGCGGCGCCGACCGGTCGACCTTCACGTCCTCCACGCTCAGTCCGGGCGTCAGGGGTCCCGGCACCCGGAAGTACAGCCGGGCGCCCACCGAACGCTTCACGCCGACCTGGACCTTGCCCTCCTGCTGCACGCCCTCCACGGCGGTGTTGAGGGCGACGATCCCGCCGACGTGGTCGCCGGGCGTCGCGTCCGCCGGGACCTTCACGGTGAACGGGATGTCCTTGCGGCCCTTGGGCGGCACGGTGACGGTGGAAGCCGTCTCGGGCGGCAGCGCGATCCACGCACCGACGTCCTTGGGCTTGGTTTCCACGGGCAGCAGCGCGAAGGCGCCGCCCGAGGGGGTGTTCACGGCATCGGTGGCGAAGACCTGGAACGTCAGTTCCTTGTCGGAGGAGTTCAGGATCGTGACGCTGTCGCCGACGGAGGTCCCGGCCTGGCCCTGGTGGAAGAAGTAGGCGCGGTCGGTCATCGCCGCACCGGCGGCGGGCGTGGGGAAGACCCCCCAGGTGCCGTTGTCCGCCGCGGTGGCGGCGCCGGCCGGGAGCAGGCCCACGCCCAGCAGCAGGCCGACGAGCAGACCGTACAGAGAGGTGCGGGTGCGCATGGGAGGTTCTCCAGTCGGCGCGGAGACGGGGAAGGGGTGGCGCGGCGCCGGAGCGCCGCACCACCCTGGGCGGAGCGGGCCGTACGGGTACGGGTACGGGTACCTGTACGGGCGGTGCGGGTTACGCGATGGAGAAGGTGACCACCGACTGGTAGGTGTCGGCGAACATGAACGGCGGGAGCTGGATCATCCCCGCGCCGCCGACGGCGAACTCACCACCGGTCAGCTCCTCCCCGCCGGCCGCCTGGGAAGCGATCTTCATCGGGGTGTCGGAGATCGCTCCGGGGGTGCCCGCGGTGCAGGTGCTCGGGCTGTCCGGGTTGGTGACGGTGCAGGACGGCTGGATGCCGATCTGCGCCTTCGCCATCGAGTGGCCGGTCGTCGTGTTGAGGAACGGCGTACGGGTCGCCGTCACGTCCCAGCCGAGCGAGCCGCCGCGGAAGTCCTGGACGGTCGCGGCGTTGAACATGCCGACCACCGACTGGGACTTGCCGTTGATGGTGACCGAGCCGAAGCTGACGGCCGGCTGGCCGTCCTTCGGGCCGAGGGCCAGCGGTCCGGGCAGGACCTCGACGTCCACCGGGTTGCTGACCCCGGTCGCCTTCTCGACGAAGACGAAGGACTTGGACGTGGTCGCACCGTCGATCTTGATCGCGTCGGCCTTCTTGGTGACCGTGATGTTGCAGGTGGCGACGCCGCCGGCGTCCGCCGTGCCCGATCCGGTGTCACCGGTCGCCGCGCCCGCGAGCAGGGCGGAACAGGTGACGGCGCCGGCCGGGAAGTTGGCGCCGGTGGCGACGACGGCGGTGCCCGCCCCGCCGCTGTTGGGCGTCAGCTTCGTGGTGATCGGGTCCTTGGGCAGCGCCTCGACCGCGACGGAGCCGATCGAGGCGCTGGGCCGCGGATCGGGCGTACAGGTGGTCGTGTAGATGGTGCCGCCCAGCTCGGCGTCCGTGATGACCTGGTCGATCGTGACCTGGATCGTGGTGCCCTCGGTGCCGTCCGGGATGGTGATGTTCCCGCTGAAAGCGGGCGGGTTGGCCTTCTTGTTCGCCTCTTGGTGGCTGGGCGTGGGCGGGCTGGTCACGGTCTGGGCGACGCCGCCGACGAACAGCTTGGCCTTGATCGTGTTCACGGTGTCGATCGTGAACATCGGGACGACCGGGGTCTCGCCCGGGTCGATCGTGATCGGTACGACGTCCCCGGCCTTGGCGCCGTCGGGGAGGGTGACCGTGAAGTCCTGGTTGCCGTCGGCGCCCGGCTGCGGCGCGGGGGCGACGCACTTCACGAACACGGGTGTGGTCTTGGTCGCGGCCTGCGCCGTCCCCGCCAGGCCCATGACGCCACCTGTCAGGGCCAGGGACAATGCGCCCGCCCCGGCCAGCACTCTGTGTCTGAGCGTTCTCGTACTCACTGGGTCGCGACTCCTTCGTCATGACGAACCCCTCCCCCCACCCGCTGTGTGGGGGAGGTCGAGCCGGTGCGGTGGCCGATATTGACGCGTCGCCGTGATGAGAAGTCAATGACTTGTTTTCGCGTGAAGCACACAGAAATTGATGGGCCATCAGCAAGAGTCTGATGGCCCATCGGATACCGACCGGTCGGGGTGGTGTCGCGTGTCCGTTCTAGCGGTCGGTCGGTGTGTGCAGGAGCTGGTTCGGCGTGCCGGGCGGGAGGTCGGAGAGGTGGTCCGCGACGGTGGAGTGCAGCAGGGCCGCCGAGACCTCGTCTGGGGTCCTCGCGACCCCGCCCGCCAGGATCAGCGCCGCCACCCCCGCCACGTGCGGGGCCGCCATCGAGGTGCCGGAGGCCCGGGCGGTGGCGGTGGGTGAGCCCTTCCAGGCCGAGACGACGGCCACGCCCGGCGCGGCGAGGTCCACACAGGGGCCGTGGTTGGAGAACGGGGCCCACCGGTCACCGCCGTCGCTCGCGCCGACCGTGAGGGCCTCGGGGACCGAGGCGGGGGAGCCGGCGCAGGCGTCCTTGGCGTCGTTGCCGGCGGCCGCGGTGAAGGTGATCCCGGAGGCGACGGCACGGATCACCGCCTCGTCGAGGGCGCGGCTGCGGGTGCCACCCATGCTCATGTTGGCCACCGCCCGGGTGTCCGGATCGCGGGCGGCGTCCTTCACCATCCAGTCGAGGCCCTTGAGGATGTTCGAAAGGCTGCCGGAACCCCGACAGTTGGCCACCTTCACCGAGACCAGCGAAACCCCCTTCGCGACCCCGAACGTCCGCCCGCCCACCGTCCCCGCGACGTGCGTGCCGTGGCCGTTGCAGTCGCCGGAGCTCTCCAGCCACACCGCGTTGTAGCCGCTGCGGGCGCGACCGCCGAACTCCTCGTGGCGCACGTTGATCCCGGTGTCCACGACGTAGACGGTGATGCCCTCGGCCTTCGTGGCGTACGTGTACGAGTCGTCGAGCGGGAGGTCGCGCTGGTCGATCCGGTCCAGCGGCCAGGGCGGCTGCGGCTGTGTGTCGGAGACGCGGAACTCGGCGTCCGGCTCCACCGAAGCCACCCGGGGGTCGGCTGCCAGCTCGGCGGCGCGGGCGCGGGTGGTGCGGACGGCGAAGCCGTTCAGGGCGGTGTCGTAGACGGCGCCGACCTCGTCCCCGGCGGCCGCCGCCTCGGCGGCCAGGGCGCGGGTGCGGGCGGGGGCGCGGGAGGTGGCGTCCTTCAGGACGACGACGTAGGCGGCGGTGGGGGCTGTGGCGTCGGTGGCGTCGGAGTGCGGCGTCGGGGCGGTGGCCGTGGTGGCCGCCGCGAGGAGTGCGGCGGCCGGCAGGAGAGCGGCGAATGGGGTCATGCGGCCGATGCTCGGCGAGCGGCGGGCCGGGCGCGCGGAGGGTGCGCCGACTGGCGGCACGACACGCCGCCGCGGGGGTGCCCGTCCCTACCGGGCCAGGGGCCAGCCGCGCATCGAGAAGGTGCCCTCGTCCACGGCGCCGGCGGCGTCGTAGGTGGCGAGGGCGGCCTCGTTGTCGGTGTCCACGCCCACCCACATGCCGTAACAGCCGCGCGCCTTCGCCTCGTCGGCCAGCGCCAGCGTGAGCGCGCGGCCGATCCCGCGGCGGCGGTAGCCCTCGTCCACGGAGAGCTCGTACAGGCACATCTCGGTGCCCTTGTCGGGATGGGTCATCTCCACCCCCGAGACCATGCCCGCGGGGACCCCGTCCACGTAGGCGATGAGCATCAGGTGGCCCGGGGCGGCGAGGAACCGCTCCGACCACTCGGGGGAGGCCGGTCCGTCGAAGAGGGACTCGGCGGCGGTGATCTCGGCGGGGCGCAGGGCCCGGCGGATGTCCATGGCGGTCACGATAACCGCGCCACGACGGATGGCGAGCGGGACATCGGCCGGGCGTGGCGGCCGGCCGCGGTCGTGGACCTGGTGCTGTGACCGGAAAGGTTCACCGGGTCACGGCGCGGCAAACCCTTCCGGCCACAGCACTAGGCGCGCACCGCGACGGCGGCCGCGTAGCCGGTCGGGGCCGGGAGGTCCGTCAGGAGCCAGTCCGGGACGGCGGCCGGGGCCGGGCCGGAGCCGACGTACGGCTCGACGATGCCGAGGCCGATCCCGGTGCCGATCCCCTTCAGGCAGGCCTCCTTGCGGGACCAGACGCGGGCGAGCGCGGACCGTCGGTCGGCCTCCGGGAGGGCGGTCAGCTCGGCGGTCTCCGCCGGGTGCAGGTCGTCCAGTACGTCGGCCACCGCCCCCGCGCTCGGGAACTCCTCGATGTCGACGCCGACCGGCACCGGGGCGAGGGCGACGTACGCCACGTCGCCGCTGTGCGAGAGGGAGAAGTGCACCCCGCCCCCTGCCACCGCCGGCCGGCCGTGCGGGCCCGCGCAGCCCGGGCAGTCCTCCCGGACCAGGACGACGTCCGCCGGAGCCAACCCCAGGTGGCCGCCGAGCAGCACCCGCAGCCCGATGTGCGAGGCGGTGTACCGGTGCCGGTCCGCGGGCCGGTACTTCAGCTCGGCCTGCTTCAGCTCGCCCGCGTCGAGCACCCGCGCCGCCTCGGCGACCGGGAGTCCGCCGACCACGTCCAGTCTGGTGTCCAGGGACCACACCGCCACCGCCGCCTCCTCGGGGAGCGGTCCGGTCCGCAGTGGGTCCACGCCGAGCTGGTTCACGTAATCGGTCACCCGCCCGAGACTAGACGACATGGCCGAACGGCCGGCTACGCTGACCCCCGACCGAACGATCAGAGGGGGAGCAGCATGCGAAGTGCAGTCGTGACGGCGGGAGATGACCGGATCAGGTGGGCCGAACTGCCCGGGGAGGAACCGGCGCGCGTGTACGTGCACGGCCTCGGAGCCACCTCGCCCGCCTACTTCGCGGCGAGCGCCACGCATCCGCTGCTGGCCGGGCGCCGTTCGCTGCTGATCGACCTGCTGGGGCACGGGCACAGCGACCGCCCCGAGGAGTTCGACTACACCCTCGAATCGCACGCCGACGCGCTGGCGGCCGCCCTCGTCGCGGCCGGCGTGGAGGGCGCCGAGCTGATCGGGCACAGCATGGGCGGAGCCGTGGCCATCGTGCTCGCCGCCCGCCATCCCCACCTGGTCTCCCGGCTGCTGCTCGTCGACGCCAACCTGGACCCGACGCCGCCCGTGCGGATACCCGGCAGCAGCGGGATCGCCACCTACACCGAGGAGGAGTTCCTCGCCGGCGGCTGGGCCGAGGTCCGCGACCGGGTCGGCGCGCACTGGTGGGCCACGATGCGGTTGGCCGATCGGACCGCCCTGTACCGCTCCGCCGTCCACCTCGCCGCGGGCACCACGCCCACCATGCGGGAGCTGCTGCTGGAGCTGAAGATCCCGCGCGGCTTCCTGCTGCCCGAGGCCGACGGCCCGCTCCCGGGCGCCGAGGCCCTGGAGGCCGCGGGCGTCACGGTGCTGGCCCTGCCCGACTGCGGGCACAACATCATGCTGGACAACCCACAGGCCTTCGCCGAAGCCGCCGCCGCGGTATTGGCCCAGGACTGAGGCGCAGGGCGCCCGAGACTAGGGCCTGTCGTCAAATTCCCGTCTGCCCCGCGACGTCCCTAGCGCGCGCTCGCCGGGGCCGCCGGGGTGCCGTGGGTGCCGTCCTGCGGCTGCGTGCTCGGGGACGGGGTGCCGTCGGTCCAGGCGTAGACCCGTTTGCCGCGCACCGCGACCTGGTATTGGTAGCGGTCCCGGCACTCGGGCCGCACCTCGGCGCGGATGTGCCCCGGCCACCACCTGGCGCCCAACTCCGGGGCCTCCATCCGATGCGGCGTGCCCGCCGTGCACTGCGGGCCGTCGAGCGGGGTCGCCCCGAGGTTGAACCGGATCAGCCGGGCATTGCCGGTGGTGCGCACCCGTATGCGGACGTCGGTGGCGTCCTTGGGTATCCACGAGGGCAGGACGAAGGCCAGGTCCCCGCGGGTCGGCGCGTCGGCGGCGGTGGCGAAACGCCGGCCCTTCTCCTTGAAGACGTGGTCGTCGATCGAGTCGGACAGCGGGTTGGGCGGGAGGTTGGGCAGCGCGAAGGCGGCGGTGGCGAGGACTCCCACGGTGGCGGCGGCGATGACGAGCGGACGGCGGTTCATGCCCTTCAGTCTCGGCCGCGGGACCCCCCTCGCGCGTCCCTCCTCAGGACGAATCAATTCCCTGCCGCAAGTCCCACACGGCGTCATACCTGAGAGGGAGCCGGACCAGGGGAGCCGGATCGGCAAGTAACCCGACGGCGCCCGGAGCAGTTGGCCGGGGCAGACCCTCAGCCACCCCCTCCGCCCCCACCTCCGAGGAACGCCATGCGCCGCTTCGCCCCCCTTCTCGCCTCCGCCGCCGCGGTGCTCGCCCTCGCCCCCTCGGCCGTGGCGGCCCCGGAAATGCCGGCCGACAAGCCGCAGGTGCTGAGCCGCTGGACGCAGAGCAGCGCCGCCAGCCAGCAGGAGTGGGCCGAGGCCCGCGCGAACCGGAGCGCGTGGGCCTCGTACGGCTTCGACTGGTCGACGGACTACTGCACCGGCGCCCCGGAGGAACCGTTCGGCTTCCCCTTCGCGACGGCCTGCGCCCGCCACGACTTCGGCTACCGCAACCACCGCGCGGCGGGGCTGTTCCCGGCCGCCAAGGCCCGCCTGGACGACGCCTTCCACGCAGACCTCAGGCGGGTCTGCGACCGGTACGCGGACGCCCGCAAGGCCTCCTGCGACAGCACCGCGTGGCTCTACTACCAGGGCGTGAAGGGCTTCGGGCTCTCCGGTACCGGGCAGTGAGGGGCTCACCCCCCGAGCGCCACCCGCGTATTGATCAGCATCGCGTCGCCGAAGAAGGCCTCGAGTTCCTCCGGAGCGGCACCGGAACTGCTGCGCACCAGGTCCCACAGCCCGAACCAGAGCTCGCGCGCGAAGCGGCGCAGCGGGGGTGGTGGCGGTCGAGGGAACGGATGACGAGCGTCCCGCCGGGGTGCGGGGCCTATTCGGTCATCGAGGCCGGGGCGCGGTCCGGGGTCGGGGAAGGTGCGGAGGGTGGTGCGGTCTCGCGCAGTGCCGCGTAGGCCAGGGACAGGACGATCACGGCGCCGACCGTCCCGGCCGCGCAGATGACCAGGCCCGGGGCGACGACCGTGCCGGCGGCCCCGAAGAGGGCGATGCCGAGGCCTTGGACGGTCATCAGGCCGCTGCTCTGTACGGTGAACAGCCGCCCTCGGTAGGCGGGTTCGGTCGCCGCGAGGATCAGCGGGTCGATGCCTTGGTTGAAGGCGAAGCCGGCCCCGGACAGGGCGAGCAGCAGGGCCGCGACGGGGAGCGAAGGGGCCGCCGCGAAGAAGACGAGCGGAAGCTGGCTGGTGATCAGCAGGGGTACGACGAGACGGCGCCGGCTCGCCGGTGACAGCCGGGCCACGGTGACCTCGCCGACGACCGTGCCGACCGCGTAGCCGGTGAAGAGCGCGCCGGCCGCGGTGGCGGCGGCGCCCGTCTGGACGGTGTAGGCCACGGCCAGACCATCGCCCACCGAGGAGAAGGCGGGCACCGCCCAGGACAGCAGGAGCAGTCCGCGCAGCCGCTTCGTGCGCATCAGGTGCCGCAGGCCGGTCAGCGACTCCCGCAGGACGGTCGGCTTGGCCGCCGCTCCTTCGTGCGTCGCCGCCGAGTTGGCGGGGGTGGCGGGTGTGCACAGCCGCAGCAGCGCGGCCGAGACCAGGAAGCTGACGGCGTTGGCGACGAGCACCCAGCGCGGTCCCACCAGGGCGACCAGGACGCCGCCGATCGCGAACCCGGACACCACCGCGGTCTGGCTGATGGTGCGCAGCAGCGACCGGCCCACCGGGAACAGCTCCTCGTCCAGCAGCTGGGCCAGGCTCGCGGCCCGCGCCCCCTGGAAGACGGGTGCGACGAGACCGGTGATCACGAGCAGGCCGAGAAGAGCGGGAACGGGCATGCCGGGGATCGTCATCGCAGTGACGCAGGCGGCGCAGATCAGGTCGGAGGAGACCAGCAGCCGGCGGGCGGGCAGCCGGTCGGCGACGGAGGACAGGAACGTGCCGCCCACCGCGTACGGCAGGAAGGTGCAGACGAACACCAGCGCGGAGAGCAGGGCCGACCCGGTGCGTTGGAAGACCAGGACGGACAGGGCGACTTCGGCGGCGATGGTGCCGAGCATGGAGATCGCGTGCGCGAGGAACATCGCGCGCATCGCCGGCAGCCGCAGAACGGCCCTGATTCCGGGGCGGCCGGCAGCCTCAAGCCGTGCTTGCTCCGTATCAGTGGTTGTGGCGCATGATCGCTTCACCTTTTTCTCCTCAGCAGGTGCTTTCTCCGTCTTCCTCAGGGTTCCGCCCTGTCGGGTGGTCACCGCGCCCCGGCAAACCTTTCCGGCCACAGCGCTAGGCGTCCTTCTTCTTCCGCGCGAGGAACGCGAGGGCCAGTACCGCCGCCAGGGCGGAGACGGCCGCCACCACCCACATTCCGGTGTGGATGCCGGCGTTGAACGAGGCGTTGACGGCTTCCGTCACCTCGGGGGTGGAGCGGCCGGTGCCGTTGCCCCCGTTGCGGGCCACCTCCACGACCGCCGAGGCGACCTGTGGGGGCACGTGTGCCGCGTCGAGCCGGTCCGGGAGCACGCCGATGAAGCGCACGGCGAGCACCGCGCCCAGTACCGAGGTGGCCAGCACCGAGCCGACCTGGCGGAAGGCGGTGACGGCGTTGGAGGCCGAACCCATCTGCGCCGGCTCGACCACCGCGAACGCCGCGGCCGTCGACGGTGCGACCACGAGGCCGCTGCCCAACCCGAGCAGGGTCAGGCCCAGGGCCGTGATCCCGTACCCGCTGTCGGGCCGCTGCCCGACCAGGACGACCGCGGCCGCGCCCGTGACCAGGGAACCGGCGGCCAGCAGCCGGCCCGGCCCCACCTTCCCCGCGATCCGCTGCGCCACCAGGGTGGACAGGACGAACGCGACCATCGCCGGCAGCAGTTTCAGGCCGGTGGCCATCGGCGCGGCGCCCTGGACCCGCTGGAGGAACAGCACCTCGAGGAAGACGACGCCGACGAAGGTGAAGAGCGCGCTCGCGGCCACCACCAGCGTGGCGGAGACCCGCAGCGAGCCCATCATCCGTACGTCGAGCATCGGCATCGGCGCCCGCCGCTCCACCAGGACCAGGGCCGTCAGGGAGACGACCGCGACGCCCAGGGAGGCCAACACCAGCGGGTCGTCGTAGCCCAGTCGGCCACCGACGGCGATCCCGTACACGAGCGTGCCGAGACCGAGGATCGACAGGAACTGGCCGGGCAGGTCGAGGGCCCGGTCGGGAACCTTCGACTCCTTGATCGCGTACAGCGCGATGGCCACGGTGACCACGGCGATCGGCGTGTTCACCAGGTACACGGCCGGCCAGTCGAAGCGGTCGAGCAGCGCGCCGCCGAGCAGCGGGCCGACGGCGAGGCCGACGCCCGACATGGACACCCAGATCGTGATGTAGCGCAGCATCCGCGGCAGGTCGACGAAGAAGGTCGTGGTGATGATGGCCAGCGAAGTCGGCAGCACCAGCGCGCCGCCGATCCCGCTGATCGCCCGCCCGACCAGCACCTGCGGGAACCCGCTCGCGCTCGCCACCACCAGCGAGCCCGCGGCGAGCGCCACCACGCCGGTGACGAACACCCGGCGCCTGCCGAAACGCTCGCCGAGCGCACCGCCCGAGAGCACGCAGGCCGCCACGACCAGGGTGTACGTGCTCGACACCCAGCTCAGGTCGGCCGGCGCGACCTGCATGTCCAGCTGCAGCGCGCGCAGGGTCGAGATCGCGGCCGTCACCTCGATGAACGACATGAACAGCCCCAGGCAGGCGGCGGCCGGCACCAGCCGCCCGTGCGGCACGACCGGCCTCGCGGGCGCCTCGTCGGCGGCCCGTCCCGTCACGGCGCTCATCGGCCCGCCTCCTTGTCGGAGAGCCGTGCGACCGCGTCGTCCCAGCCGGCGGGCAGGCTGTCGCGGTCGGCCGGATGGAAGACGAACACCGAACGGTCCATCACCTTACGCAGCCGGGTGACGATCCGGGCGTGCGGATCCGAGCGGGAGAAGGTGTCGAGGGCTTCCTGGTCGCTCCACGCGGACAGGGTCCAGAAGGTCTTCTTCAGCGGCTCCGCCTTCAGCGAGGCACCGATCACCCCGGGGGTCGACCGCAGCTGCTTCCACACGACCAGCGACAGCAGGAAGAACCGCGGGACGTGGAGGAAGGAGGCGACTTGGAGCTTGGAAGCCATGACCACGGCTTGGCCGGAGTCGGCGGTCGCTTCACCGGCGGCGGCCCCGGGCATCCAGGGAATGGTGGGCATGGAACTCTCTTCTCTACTCGGGCTCGGAACGCGAAATACGGGCGGAGACCGGGTATCGGTGATGCGGTATTCGACCCTGATTTTGATTTCGGTGCTCTCTGCCGCCGCTCTTCGAATCTGTCACCAGCAAAGCTTGAGTTCGAGTGCCACGGGCTGTCCTAAGATGGAGCGGCAGTAAGTGGATAGCGGCAAACCGGACATTCGGTGAGGGGTTCGTGGCCGATGGACGACCATCACCTGTTGGACGAAGTCGCCCTGGCGACCTACGAGTACGTGTTACGTGTCGGATCCTGTGGGGACGAGGAGGCCGCCGACCACCTCGGCGTCGACGTCCACCTGGTCACCGAGGCCCGCAAGCAGCTGCAGAACCTGAGACTGCTCGCCTCGGCGGGCGGCGACCGGGCCGCGGTGGCGCTCGACCCCGAGATCGCCGAAGCGGAGCTGGTCACGCCGCTGGAGCTGTCGATCGCCCAGCGCCGCCGCGAGATCTCCGGGATCCACCAACAACTGCGCGTGCTGTCGGAGATGTACCGCTCGCGCGCCCAGCCCGTGGCCGAGGACGTACCCATCCGGATCCTCGACGACTACGAGGACGTCCGGCGCGAAATCGACCTGGCGCGACGGCGCTGCACCGAGGAGCGCATCACCCTCCAGCCCGGCGGCGGCCGCAGTGCGGAGCTGCTCGAACAGGACCTGCTGCAGACCCTGGAGATGCGAGAACGCGGCATCCGCGTCCGGATCCTCTACCAGCACACCGCCCAGGCCAGCCTGGCCACCCGCGCCTACGTGCGCCAGGTGGTCGAGGCGGGCGCCGAGGTCCGCGTCGCGGAAGAGCTGTCCGAGCGGCTCATCGTCTACGACCGCAAGAACGCCTTCATCCCCAAGGAGCGCAAGGGCAAGGAACCGCCCGGCGCGGCCCTCGTCACCGATCCCACCGTCGTCGCCTACCTGTGCCGTTCCTTCGAGTCGGTCTGGCAGGGCAGCACGCCCTTCGACATCGGCGGGGTCGCCGAGTACCCCCACACCGAGGACCTGCGGATTTCGGTCATCCGGCTGATGGCGATGGGTCTGAAGGACGAGGTGATCGCCCGGCGCCTCGGCATGGCCACCCGCACGTGCCGCCGGCACATTTCCGCCGTCATGGCCGATGTGGGGGCGACCAGTCGATTCCAGGCCGGAATTCTGCTTGCCCGACAGGGACTGATCCCGGACGGCGAAGGCGTGGCAGGTTCCTGACGGGCTCTGTCCGCGATGAGACAGTCGATTGTTCCGGTCTCCGGTTCTCGTGTCCTGATGTGCTGGTCTTCGCTCTACGAGTTCGGCGAAAACCGGACCATGGAGGGGGCGTGGACATTCGACAGTCGGCGACGTTCCACAAGGTGGCGACGCTGCTCAGCTTCACCCGCGCGGCCATCGAGCTGAAATACGCGCAATCCAGTGTCACGGCGCACATCAAGAGTCTCGAAGAATCCCTTGAGGTGAGCCTCTTCGACCGTCCGGGCGGCCGATGCTGTGGTGACCACGGACGATCTGCGCGGCGTCCAGGTCATCTCCGCCGAGGCAGGCTGCGCCTACCGCGAGCTGTTCGAGGCGGAGTTGAACGACGGCCCCGGCGAGTCGCTGCCCTTCCTGGCCGATCCCCTTCGAGGTGCACACCCGGATCGCGTGGCGCACGGGCAAGACCCTCTCGCGCGAGATGCGGATCTTCATCGACCAGACGATGCGTTTTCCGGCAGAGGAGCACGCCCGCCGCCGCGCCGCCCGGACGCCGGCTCCTCGGAGATGCCGAACCGGTCGTGCAGGGCGCGCAGCGGCCCGGGGGCCCACCAGTTGGCCCGGCCGGCGAGCCGCATGGACACCGGTACGAGGACCGCCCTGATCAGGGTGGCGTCGACGAGGATCACCACCACCATGCCGATGCCGAGCATCTTGAGGAAGACGATCCCGGACGAGGCGTACGTGGCGAAGGACGCCGCGAGGACGACCGCCGCCGCGGTGATCAGCGGGCCGCCGCGCTCCAGGCCGGCGGCGACCGCGCCCGTGTTGTCGCCCGTGCGGTCGTACTCCTCCTTGATCCGCGCCAGCATGAGGACCTCGTAGTCCATCGAGAGGCCGAAGGCGGTGCAGAACATCAGGATCGGGATGCTGGGCTCGATCGAACCGCTCGCGGTGAAGCCGAGCGGGCCGGACAGCCGGCCGTCCTGGAAGACCAGGACGAGGACGCCGAACATCACCGCCATGCTCAGGGTGTTCAGGAGCATGGCCTTCGCCGGGAGCAGCAGGCTGCCGGTCATCAGGAACAGGACCAGGAACGTGGTCACCAGGATCAACCCGAGGACCAGCGGCAGTCGCTCGACCAACTCCACCCGGAAGTCGTGCAGTTCGGCGGGATAGCCACCGAGCCGTGCTCCCGGGGCCGCCGTGCGGATGTCGGCGAGCACCCGGTCGACGTCCCGGTCGAGTCCGCGGTGGGTGGCCACCACCGAGAACCAGGTGCCCCGTCCGCCCGAGAACCGTTCGGTGTGGCCGTTCGGTTCCGCGATCTTGCGGCCCTCGGCGTACGAGCCGGTGAGGGCGTCGACCTGGTGGACCTCGGCGATCCGGGACAGGGCCAGGGCCGTGGCCTCGATCTCCGTCCTGTCCGCCGCCCCGCCCGCCGCCCCGCCTGCCGGGCCGGGCCGCAGGACCTGGATCGCGTCCATCTCCTCGGCGGCGAAGTTGTCCCGGATCTCCTGCTGCACGACCCGGCTGGACACCCCCTGCGGCAGCACCCGCTCGTCCGGAACGCCGAAGGTGAGCCCCAGCGCCGGCGCGGCCAGCCCCAGCAGCACCACCAGCGCGGGGATCCCGTACAGCAGCGGCCGCCGCATCATGCGCAGCGCGCCGCGGTGCCACCAGCCCCGCCCGGGGCGGGCACCGTCGCCCTTGCGGGCGATCCGCCGGCCGAGCCGGGCCAGCGCGGCGGGCAGGACCACCAGCGCCGCGAAGACCGAGGTCAGGACGGTGGTGATGCCCGCGTACGCGAACGAGCGCAGGAAGGGGAACGGGAAGAGCAGCAGGGCGGACAACGACAGGATCACGGTCAGACCGCTGAAGGCGACCGTGCGGCCCGCCCGGGCGACGGACCGCTCGACGGCCTCGGGGACGGACCGGCCGGCCGTCAGCTCCTCGCGGAAGCGGTTGATGACGAAGAGGCTGTAGTCGACGCCGAGCCCGATGCCCATCACCAGCGCCAGGTTGGCGGCGAAGGTCGAGACGTCGGTGAGGTGGGTGACACCGCGCAGCAGCGCCAGCGAGGTGACCACCGAGAACAGGCCCATGCCGAGGGTGAGCAAGGCGGCCGAGAACCGGCGGTAGACGGCGAACAGCAGGAGCAGCACCAGCGGGAACACGATCGCCTCGGCCCGCAGGAAGTCCTTGCGGGCCTGCTCCGCGGCCTGCCGGAACACCTCGTCACCGCCGCCGACCCGGACCGTCACCAGGGAGCCCGGCTCGGAGCCGTCCCGGGTGAAGTCGGGGGAGAGCTCGGCCAGCCTGGTCCGGGCCTCGGTCACGGTCCCCGACATCCGGGCGATGATCAGGGCCTGCCGTCCGTCCTCGCCGCGCATGGTGGGCGCGTTGTTCCGCGACCAGTACGAGAAGACCTCGGCGACGCCGTCCCGCGCGGCCAGCTCCCGCTCCAGGGCGCGGCCCTCGGCGGCGACGGCACCCTCGTCCACGGTGCCCCGCGTGGCCGTGACCATCAGCAGCACACCGGGCGTGCCCGCCCCGAACTCCCGCTCCAGGACGGCCCGGGTGGCCACCGACTCGGAACCGGGGCTCTCGAACCGGCTCAGGACCAGACGGTCCATGGTGCCGGCGGCCAGGACCAGGCCCAGTACGGCGAGCACGACGCCCGCCCGGGTCAGGAGCCGGGCCCGGTCGGCGGCCACCCGCCCCCAGCGCTGCAGAAGGGGGCGGTCGGACCGGTCTGTGGGCGGCATGCTCTGCTCTCCGAACGAAGGGGATGGGAGGAGGGACCGCTCCACTTTCGGGGAGGGGGTTTGACCGGTCGCTGGAACGATCGCTGACCGTCCGCGGGTCTCAACCCCCGGACGGCGTCTGCGAGAACCAGTCGGTAATACCTACGCTGGCCGAGGTCTCGGGCGGGGGGAACGATGTCTGGTGTGCTGCTGCGCGAGCGCGGCTTCCGCGACCCCGAGGGGGACGGCGGGGGTGCCCCACGACTGCGCTTCCGGCTCCTGGGGCCGCTCCGGGTCAGCCGCGGCGCCACGGCGCTGGAGCTGGGGCCGCCCAGGCAACGGGCCCTGCTGGCCGTGCTGTTGCTCAGGCCCGATCTGGAGACGGGCGTCGATCAGCTGGTCGAGTCGCTCTGGGGCGAGGACTGCCCCGCGTACGCGAAGAACCTGATCCAGAAGTACGTCTCGGGCCTGCGCGCCCTGCTCGCGCCCGATCCGGGCGGGGGACGGGGCGTCGTCCTGGAATGGTCGGGCGGCGGCTACCGGATGGACGTCGGCGACTGTGAAGTGGACCTGTACGTCTACGAACGGCTGGCGGCGGCCGGCCTGGCCGCCGCCCGCGACGGCGAGCTCCTCAGGGCGGCCGAGCTGCTGGAAGAGGCCCGCACGATGTCCACGGGGCCCCTCGCGGAAGGCCTCGAAGGCCCCATGCTGGACCGCGAGCGGCTCTACCGCCAGGAGCGCTTCCTCGCGGACATGGAGGTGCGCGCCGAGCTGGAACTGGAGCTGGGCAGGCACCGCAACGCCGTTCCGTACCTGCACTACGCGGTGCACAAGTACCCGTTGAGGGAGCGCTTCCTGTGGCTCCTGATGCTCGCGCTCTACCGGTCGGACCGCGGGAACGAGGCCCTGACGACGTACGCCGCCCAGCGCGCCCGGGTCGTCGAGGAACTCGGAGCGGAGCCCGGCCCGGCCCTGCGCTCGCTCCACGCGAGCCTGCTGCGCCAGGACCCGCAGCTGATGACGATGTCGGCCCTGCGCCGGGACGGCGCCGCCCCGTTCGGCTAGCCGGTACTTCTCCGCGTATTCTCCGCCGCCACCCGCAGGAACCCGGTGACAGCCGGACAGCCCGGACTCTCCCCAGGGAGGCTCCGGGGTTTATGCCGGCGCTACCGCGGTCCGGCTAATGTGCCGCTGACCTGCACGAAAGCCTTCCGCAGATTAGCCCTCGGGGTGGCGGACAAGTGGTGCCCCCGGCAGGACTCGAACCTGCGGCCAAGTGCTTAGAAGGCACCTGCTCTATCCACTGAGCTACGGGGGCCGGAAGGTGGCCGTGGTGGGCCGTGCCGGGTCAAGGATAGAGCTCCGGTTGCCTTGTCCCGGTTGCTTCACCCGCGTGCCACGATGTGTAGGTTCGGTGAAGCGGTCCCGATAATCGCAGGCAGGTGCGATTCTCGCACCGCTTTTGCGCCGCGGCGCCCTGGGTGTTGTGCACTCGTTATGCCTGCGTCCCACTCGTCCACTGTGTCCAGGATGTCCCTCTGGAGTCGCGCTCGGCGCGCAGAGGACTTATAAGCTTCAAAAATGGTCCTAAATTGGGCATTCTTCGCATGTGGTGACCTTGGATGTTCGGCCTCAGCTGCTCGATGCCCTGTCCGCCCTGCGCGACCGGGTCGCGTCCGTGCGTCTGCCGCTGCCCCTGCCCGGCGCCCCACGCGCCCGCCAGACCAGAGCCGAGCTGCTCGCGCAGCTCGACGACTACCTCGTACCCCGGCTGAAGGCGCCCGAGGCGCCCATGCTCGCCGTCGTCGGCGGGTCCACCGGAGCCGGTAAGTCCACCCTCGTCAACTCCCTCGTCGGCCGCCAAGTGAGTGAAGCGGGGGTGCTCCGGCCGACGACGCGCATCCCCGTGCTCGTCTGCCATCCGGACGACCACCACTGGTTCGCCGGGATGCGGGTGCTGCCCGACCTGATGCGGGTCTGGGTCCCGCACGACGAGGACGAGGGCCCGCCCGCGGCACGAAAATCCCCCCGCGACCGAGGGCGCGGATCCGACCACGCGACCCGCGAGATGCGGATCGAGACCGTGTCCGGCCTGCCCCGCGGCCTCGCCATCCTCGACGCCCCCGACATCGACTCCCTCGTCGTCGAGAACCGGACGCTCGCCGCCCAACTCATCTGCGCCGCCGACGTCTGGGTCATGGTCACCACCGCGTCGCGGTACGCCGACGCCGTCCCCTGGCACCTGCTGCGCACCGCCAAGCAGTACAAGGCCACGCTCATCACCGTCCTCGACCGGGTCCCGCACCAGGTGCTCGCCGAGGTCTCGCGCCAGTACGCCGCACTCCTCACCCGGGCCGGGCTGGGCGACGTACCGCGCTTCACCGTGCCGGAGCTCCCCGAATCGGCGGGCGGCGGCGGGCTGCTGCCGGCCAGCGCCGTCGCGCCCCTCTTCGCCTGGCTCGCCCACCACGCGCAGGACCCGGCCGCCCGCCAGTACGCCGTCGGGCGGACCGCCCTCGGCGCGCTCGACTCCCTCGCGCGGCGGATGCCGGAGCTCGCCTCCGCCGTCGCCGCCCAGCACGCCGCCGCCGTACGGCTGACCGCCGCCGTCGAGGACGCGTACAAGAAGGAGGGCAAGCGGGTCCAGGGCCGCCTCGACCAGGGCGCCGTACTGGCCGGGGACGCGCTCACCCGCTGGCGCGGCTACCCCCTCGACACCAGCGCCGACGAACTGCTCGACTCCCTCGCCGAATCCCTCGCCGCACTGCTCCAGTGCGCCGTCGCCGCCGCCGACGAGCGCATCGCCGAGGCCTGGAAGCGAGAGCCGGCCTCCGGAGCCGTGCCGCTGCCCGCGCCCGACCGGGAAGCGGGCGAACGCATCGGCATGGCCGTACGGCGCTGGCGGCGCGTACTGGAGGAACTCGCCGAGGAAGAGGTCGCCGGGCTCGACAGGCAGCCGCCACCCGACCCCAGCGGCGTCGCCGCCCTCCTCGTCGCCGCACTCCTCGGCGGCAAGCGGGCCCGCCCGGCCGGCGAGCGGCTCGCCGAACGGATCGGCGCCCAGGCCGCGCTGCGGCTGCGCGACCGGGGCGCGGAACTGGTCGGCGACCACCTCGACCAGGTGCTGCGCGCCGAACGCGACCGCAGGCTCGCCCCCCTCGAAGCGCTGGAAGTGACCCCGGAGCCACAGGCCGAGCTCATCGCCGCACTGTCCCTACTGCAGAAGGAGAGGTGACGCGGTGAGCGCCCTGACCGACCCCGAGCCCGACGCCGACGCCGACGCCGACGCCGACCGCACCGACGCCCGCACCGGCGACCGCATCGACGACCGCTGGGACGACGGGCTCATCGCGCGCTCGCGCCGGGCGGGGGCGGACGAGGGCGAGGACGACACGGGCTCGGACGGAGACGACGCGCTCGTACGGGCCGTCTCCGGTGTCGGCAGCGACGGAGGCAAATCGGCGGCGCCCCCGCTCAGCCCCGAGGGCCGAGCCCTGCGGGCCCGCCTCGACGCGCTGCGCCAGCTCGTCGGCCTGTCCCGGACCAGGCTCGACGGCAAGACCCTCGCCGAGGCGGGCCGGGTGCTGGACGAAGCGGCCGCGCGCCGCGGGCTGTCACCGCAGCACACGGTCGTCGCGGTCGCCGGAGCCACCGGAAGCGGCAAGTCCACGCTGTTCAATTCACTCGCCGGAGTGCAGATCTCCGAAACCGGGCTGCGCCGGCCGACCACCGCCGCGCCCATCGCGTGCAGCTGGTCGGACGGGGCCGCCGGACTGCTGGACCGGCTGGAGATCCCCGGCCGGCTGCGCCGCCGGCCCCGCGAGACCTCGGAGACGGGGGCCCTGCGCGGCATGGTCCTCGTGGACCTGCCCGACCTGGACTCCGCCGTAGGCGCGCACCGCGACCACGTGGACCGCGTACTGGCCCTGGTCGACGCCGTGGTGTGGGTGGTGGACCCGGAGAAGTACGCGGACGCCGTCCTGCACGAGCGCTACCTGCGGCCGCTCGCCGGGCACGCGGAGGTGACCTTCGTCGTGCTGAACCAGGTGGACCGGCTGCCCGGGGAGGCCGCCGACCTCGTACTGGACGACCTGCGGCGGCTGCTCGACGAGGACGGGATCGCACTCGGCGAGCACGGCGAACCGGGGGCCACCGTGCTCGGACTTTCCGCCCTGACGGGTGAAGGGGTCGGGGAACTGCGCGAGCTCCTCGGACAGTTCACCCAGGAGAAGGGCGCCGCGACCCGGAGGATCTCCGCCGACGTCGACCGCGCGGCCGTGCGCCTGCGGCCGCTGTACGTGGCCGACGGGCACGCCGGGCCGGAGATCGGGGAGGCCGCGCGCGCCGAGTTCGAGGACCGGCTCGCGGAGGCGGTCGGGGCGTACGCCGCGGGTCTCGCCGCCGAGCGCGCCTGGCGACGCAACGCGGGAAAGGCGTGCGGGACGCCGTGGCTCCGGCTGTGGCGGTGGTACGAGAGCCGTCGCGCGCCCCGCACCCTGTCCGGCCTGGCCGCGCTGGCCGCGATCGGCGGCCGGGGCGCCGCCGCCGAGCAGGGCCCCGTCGAGGAGGAGGTGACCGCGCGCCAGCGCGTCGAGCAGGCCGTACGGGCGGTCGCCGACGAGGCGGTCACCGGCCTGCCCGAGCCCTGGGCGCAGGCGGTACGGGAGACCGCGGTGCGCGGCGCGGACCGGCTCCCGGAGGCGCTGGACGAGATCGCGGTGACCCTCGGCGCGGCGGTCGCGGTGCCGAGCGCCAAGCCGCCGAGGCCCGCGTGGTGGCCGGCGGCGGTGCTGGGGCAGGCGGCGATGACGCTGCTGCAGATCTACGGCGGGCTGTGGCTGGTCGGGCAGATCGTCGGGGTCCTGGAGCCGAGGCTGCTGCCGCCGGTGCTGCTGATGGTGGCGGGCATCATCGGGGGTCCGCTGGTGGAATGGGCCTGCTCGATCGCGGCCCGGGGCCCGGCGCGGCGCTACGGGCAGGACGCGGAGCGCAGGCTGCGGCAGGCCGCGGCCGGATGCGGGCGGGCCCGCGTGCTGGAACCGGTGGCGGCGGAACTGCTGCGCTACCGAGAGGTGCGCGAGCAGTACGCCGCGGTCGCCGCAGGGGGGACGAAGTTGTCCACAACCCGTCAGTAGTCCACAGGCCCGAGCGGGCGTCGGCGGTCCGCCCCAGCATGGTCCGTAGCTCGTACGGATGGTCCGCGCGGGCTCGGTACCGAGGGGGAGGGCGGCCGGGATGAACGACACCCAGGTGACGCTGGTGGGCTGCGTGGCGACGCGGATCGACTTCAAGGAGACGGCCGGCGGCCCGTCGGCGAGGTTCCGGTTCGCCGTGACGCCGAGGTACTACGACCGGCGCACGGAGGCCTGGACCGACGGGGCGACCAGCTTCTACACCGTGTGGGCGCGGCGCTCGCTCGCCGTGAACCTGGCCGGCTCCGTATCGGTCGGCGAACCGCTCGTGGTGCACGGGCGGCTGCGGGTCCGGGACGATCCCGCCGACGGAGAGGGCAACCGGTGGGTCTCCGCGGAGATCGACGCGACCGCCATCGGGCACGACCTGAACCGGGGCACGGCGGCCTTCCGGCGCGTGGTGAAGACGGACACCCCGCTGATGAGCACTCAGAAGGCGGCGGTGGTCTGAGTGTTCGAGGCGGATAGGATTCCCCGGTACTCACGGGCACCTGGGTCTTTGGCCCGAAGGGGAAGACTGTGTCGATTGCCGTTCCCGCATCCTCCGCTCCTGATCCCGCTCCTTCCGTACGGGGCTCCGCGCGGCGCCCGCTGGCGGTGGCCCTGCTGGCCGCCGCCCTCACCGCCGCGCCGGGCGGCGCCCGCGCGGCCGCAGACTCCGGCCCGGCTTCGCCCCGGGCACCGGAGGGCGCGAGCGCCGTGCTGGACGGGCTGAAGACGTACGGGCAGGCGGTCCTGCACTCCGGAGACGGGTCCGTGCGGCACATCCCGGCGGGCCTCTACGAGATGCGGGTCGACGGCGGCGGCATGCTCCAGACGTACGGCGTGGGAGTGGCCGGGAACGCGCAGCCGCAAGCCCGGTACACGGAGAGCGGCTGGAGCGGCAGCCCGCTCGCCGGGAACGGGGAGGCTGGCCGGATCCGCTGGGTCCTGGAGCACTCCTACCCCCAGCTGAACGATCTGGCCGGGCTCGCCAAGGCGGCCGGGGCCGAGGCGCTCACCGCGGAGAGCGCGGCGGCCGGGACCCAGGTGGCGATCTGGCGGCTGGCGGACAAGGTGCAGGTCGAGGCGGCGGACCCGGCTGCGGAGAAGCTGGCGGACTACCTCCAGAAGGCGGCGGGGCGGCTGCCCGAGCCGCCGGCCTCGCTGGCGCTCGACCCGGGCGACGTCTCGGGGGCGGTGGGCACCCGGATCGGCCCGGTGACCGTGCGCACCGGGGCGCGGAGCGTCTCCGTGGTCCCCGACACCGCGGCCCTCGCGATGGGGGTGCGCGTGGTGGACGCCGAGGGGCGGCCCCTGGACACCGCCGTCCACGGCACCCGGCTGTACTTCGAGGTGCCCGCGGGCACCCCCGACGGGGTGGCTTCGGTCACCGTCCACGGGGCGACCAAGGTGCCCGTCGGCCGGGTCTTCACCAGCGAGGTCCCGGCCCAGGCGCAGATCGTGGCCGGCTCCAGCGAGTCCGCGTCCACCGCCACCGCGACCGCACTGTGGCCCGAGCCCGCGGCCCCCCAGCCGGGCGCCGCCGCCGACCCGGTGGGCACCGCCGCCCTGGGCACCCGCGCGGCCCCCGTCTCCCCGACCACCCCCGAGGAAGAACGCCTGGCCACCAGCGGCAGCTCGGCGGCGACCCCGGTCATCGCCTCCCTGGCGGTGGGCCTGGTGGTCCTGGGCGGCCTGGTGGTCCTCCTGCTCCGCAAGCGCCCCCAGGACGAGGAGGACGGCCCGGCCGCGTAAGCCCGGGCGCCGCGACCGAGATCAAGGGGCACCTTCGGTCAGCCTGGGCCGTCTGTGGGTCGTCAGGGGTGCAAAGGTCGGCCTTCAGGGGCCGACCGCAGGTCGATCGCGCCGTTCCCCACGCCCAGATCGGCCCGCATCGTGCCGAGCATCTGCTCCCACCGGTCCCAGAGCCGAACGAAGTCTGTTCGAAATCTGCTGAACTTCCTGTGGGCCGTGCACAAGGGTGCGGTGACCGCAGAAGCGAGGGAAGTGGTCGAAGAGGCCCGTCGCGAATCCCACTCGGTCTTCGCCGAGGCCCAGATGGTGGCGTCCCGACTGCACGCGAGCCAGCAGGCGTGGCGACAGCACGGACGCTATGAGCGTCCCCGCGACGCCCACCACCGCGGCCGCCAACCCGATCAGTGTGCTTCCCACCGGACCCCCTGTATGACTTGGCACGTCTGTCATGGCAGGGGGCATCGTGCCCCGTGGTGAGGCGACGGCGCGCGCCGTTCAGGCACATCGCCGCCGCCTCACCACGCCGTCCCCGGTCCCACGGGCACCGGTCCGATAGCCGGGGCCCCGCCTACCAGGCCCGGCGCGGGTCCCGCAGTTCCTCCGGGGTCTGCTCGGGCAGCCACGTGTGCCCGACGTCCGTGCGCCACAGGTACCCGGGGTGGGGTGGGTACTCCTGCGTGGGCGGGGCCGGCCTGTGGAAGCGTTCGGTGTCCGGCAGCGGCAGCTCCACCAGCTTCCCCTCGCGGAACATCCACAGCCCGAAGCAGTCGTCCTCCTCGTCGTGGAGCATGACCTGCACGCACTCCGGGCTGTTCCACGGCAGTGCCTCCAGGTCCTTCAGGACCCCGGTGCGCTGGCTCTCCCGGAAGAACTCCAGGTACCACCCGCCGACGAACCAGCCCGGTATCGGCTCGAACCGGCCGCGCCATGTACGCGACTCGTCGTCCCGCGTCAGCGGCTCCATCACCTCGCCCTCGTACCGGGCCAGCACCAGGACCTGCGCCATTCTGCTCATGGCCGTATGTGACCGCACGCGGCACCCGCGGGCAAGCCGATTCCCCGGAGGGGGCCCAGGGACGGCCGATGACGGCCGATGACGACCCGTGACGGCCACGACCGTCAGGTACCCCTCCGGGCGGCGCCCGGTTCAGGGGCCCCGACCACACGCGTTTCCCCCGGGGTATGGACGCCTGGCAAGATGGGGTGTATCTGCCCACCATCGATCTGCCGGACGGTTTCTCTTGGCTGAGTTCATCTACACCATGCGCAAGACGCGCAAGGCGCACGGCGACAAGGTGATTCTTGATGACGTCACCCTGAACTTCCTGCCCGGCGCGAAGATCGGTGTGGTCGGCCCGAACGGTGCCGGTAAGTCCACCGTTCTGAAGATCATGGCGGGCCTGGAGCAGCCGTCCAACGGCGACGCCTTCATCACGCCCGGCTTCACCGTCGGCATCCTCATGCAGGAGCCCAAGCTCGACGAGTCGAAGACCGTCCTGGAGAACGTCCAGGACGGCGCCGCCGAGACCGTCGCGAAGCTCAACCGCTTCAACGAGGTCGCCGAGCTGATGGCGACCGACTACTCGGACGCGCTCCTCGACGAGATGGGCAAGCTCCAGGAGGACCTCGACCACTCCAACGCCTGGGACCTCGACGCCCAGCTGGAGCAGGCCATGGACGCCCTGGGCTGCCCGCCCGGCGACTGGCCGGTCACCAACCTCTCCGGTGGCGAGAAGCGCCGCGTAGCGCTCTGCAAGCTGCTGATCGAGGCCCCGGACCTGCTCCTCCTCGACGAGCCCACCAACCACCTCGACGCCGAGTCGGTGAACTGGCTGGAGCAGCACCTCTCGCAGTACAAGGGCGCCGTCGTGGCCGTCACCCACGACCGTTACTTCCTGAACAACGTCGCCGAGTGGATCCTCGAGCTCGACCGCGGCCGCGCGCACCCCTACGAGGGCAACTACTCCACCTACCTGGAGAAGAAGGCCACCCGCCTCAAGGTCGAGGGCCGCAAGGACGAGAAGCGCCAGAAGCGCCTCAAGGAAGAGCTGGAGTGGGTGCGGTCCAACGCCAAGGGGCGTCAGACCAAGTCCAAGGCCCGTCTGGCCCGCTACGAGGAGATGGCGGCCGAGGCGGACAAGATGCGGAAGCTGGACTTCGAGGAGATCCAGATCCCGCCGGGCCCGCGCCTCGGTTCCATCGTCGTCGAGGTCAACAACCTCTCCAAGGCCTTCGGCGACAAGGTCCTCATCGACGACCTGTCCTTCACGCTGCCGCGCAACGGCATCGTGGGCATCATCGGCCCGAACGGCGCCGGCAAGACCACGCTCTTCAAGATGATCCAGGGCCTGGAGGCGCCGGACTCCGGCTCCGTCAAGATCGGCGAGACCGTCAAGATCTCGTACGTCGACCAGAGCCGCGCCAACATCGACCCCAAGAAGACGCTCTGGGCGGTCGTGTCGGACGAGCTGGACTACATCAACGTGGGCCAGGTCGAGATGCCGTCCCGCGCGTACGTCAGCGCCTTCGGCTTCAAGGGCCCGGACCAGCAGAAGCCGGCCGGCGTCCTCTCCGGTGGTGAGCGCAACCGCCTCAACCTGGCGCTGACGCTCAAGGAGGGCGGCAACCTGCTGCTCCTCGACGAGCCCACCAACGACCTCGACGTCGAGACCCTGTCGTCGCTCGAGAACGCGCTGCTGGAATTCCCCGGTGCGGCCGTGGTCATCTCCCACGACCGCTGGTTCCTCGACCGAGTCGCCACGCACATCCTGGCGTACGAGGGCGAGTCCAAGTGGTACTGGTTCGAGGGCAACTTCGAGTCGTACGAGAAGAACAAGGTCGAGCGTCTGGGCCCGGACGCGGCCCGTCCGCACCGTGCCACCTACAAGAAGCTCACCCGAGGCTGAGGCCGTCACCATGGCCAGACACCACTACCAGTGCCCCCTGCGCTGGTCGGACATGGATTCCTTCGGCCACGTGAACAACGTGGTCTTCCTCCGCTACCTGGAGGAGGCGAGGATCGACTTCATGTTCCGGCTGGCGCCCGGGGAGGGCAGCGAGTCCTTCACGGGCGGGTCCGTCGTGGCCCGCCACGAGATCGACTACAAGCTGCCCCTCGTGCACCGGCACGAGCCGGTGCTCATCGAATCGTGGGTGACCCGGATAGGCGCCGCGTCCCTGACCATCGGTTACGAGGTCAAGGACGCGGCGACCGAGGACGCGCCCGAGAAGGTCTACGTGCGCGCCTCGACCGTGGTCGTGCCCTACAACCTCGCCGAGGGGCGGCCCCGCCGCATCACGGCCGAGGAGAGGTACTTCCTGGAGGAGTACCTCGACGAGCCCGAGGCCCGGCACGGCTCCGAAAGGCGCCTCGCGGCATGAACGAGCAGTTGCGCTTCGCCGACTCCGGGGAGGCGGCGGACCTCGCCGCCTTCCTGGGGCGGCTGGTGCACTACGACCGCGCCGCCGCCGTTCGCCTCCAGGCCGGCGGCGGCGCGCTCGCCGTTTTCGGCCGGCCGCCGTCCTTCGAGGTCCTGGCCGTCCGCACGGTGCGGCTCGCCGCGCCCGTGCAGGCGCCGCTGGACCTGACGGTCTCCGCCGGTGAGCT
This sequence comes from Streptomyces sp. NPDC059874, assembly GCF_042731135.1. Classification (NCBI taxonomy): domain Bacteria; kingdom Bacillati; phylum Actinomycetota; class Actinomycetes; order Kitasatosporales; family Streptomycetaceae; genus Streptomyces; species Streptomyces sp. NPDC059874. The sequence goes on along the minus strand of NZ_JBHWJY010000059.1, from coordinate 7,221 downwards.
CCTGGAGCACGTGGACGAGGCCTCGGCCACGGCCACCGTCCCCGGGGCGGTCACCGGCCCGCCCTGGACCGGGGTGCTCCCGCCCCGCGGCGGCTGGCAGCAGGTGCCCGGGCTGCCCGGCACCGAGGACATGAGGGCGGCCGTCACGGCGGCCGTCGCCGAGTTCCGGGCCCGCGACGAGGCCCTGCCCGCCCAGCACCGGACCCGCTCGGAACGCGACCGCATCGGCCGCGAGATCTGGTCCCGGACGCTGGGCGACACCGAACTTCCGCTGCGGGCCGTACACGCCGCGCAGTCCCTGGGCTTCCTGCGGCCCGTCCGGTCCACCGTGACCGCGGGCGGGCCGGCCACGGCCGCCCCCGACCCGGTGGCCCTGCTCGCCGCCGGGAGCTGGCTGCGGCTGCGCACCCCGTACGGCTCCGTCGCCATGCGCCGCCCCGGCGCCACCGGCGGCCTGGGCGCCCTCCAGGTCCGGCCGGTGTAGCAGGCCCCGCGTTCCGCTTCGGAACGCGGGGGCCGTCCGGATCGGTGGGCCGTCCGGATCAGCCCGCGGTGTTGATCATCGAGGCGGCCGCGTACGTCAGGTACTTCCACAGCTGCGCCTCGTGCTCCGGCGCCAGGCCCAGCTCGTCCACCGCGACCCGCATGTGCTTCAGCCAGGCGTCGTGCGCCGCCGCGTCCACCTGGAAGGGGGCGTGGCGCATCCGCAGGCGCGGGTGGCCGCGGTGCTCGCTGTACGTGGTCGGACCCCCCCAGTACTGCATCAGGAACAGCGCGAACCGCTCCTCGGCGGGGCCCAGGTCCTCCTCCGGGTACATCGGGCGCAGCAGCGGGTCCTCGGCGACCCCCTGGTAGAAACGCCGGACCAGGCGGCGGAAGGTCTCCTCGCCGCCCACCTGCTCGTAGAAGGTCTGCTCCTGAAGCGTGCCCCGCGGAATCTCATTCACCCGACCATCGTCTCAGACGCCCGGACGGAGGACCGGGGTCCTAGGACCTACTCGGAGGCGTTCGCACTCGCCTCCCGGGCCCCCGCGCAGCACAGTGGAGACATGGGCGCACACACCTCACGCACCACCGCGGTACGGGACCTGCGGGAGACCGCGCACGCCGCCCAGGTGCGGGAGCTGACGGCCGCCGGGGTGCTGGAGGATCCGCGCTGGCGGGCGGCCTTCGCCGCCGTGCCCCGGCACGTCTTCGTGCCGTACTTCTGGACCGGGCGTGGAGCGGGCCACGAGCGGCTCTGGGCCGAGGACCCCGACCCCGAGCGGCGGGCCCGCTGGCTGCGCGGGGTCTACGCCGACACCCCCCTCGCGACCCGGCTGCGCGACGGCCGGCTGGTCTCCTCCAGCAGCCAGCCCTCCCTGATGGCGAAGATGCTGGCGGCGCTGGAGGTGCGCGACGGCGACCGGGTCCTGGAGATCGGCGCGGGCACCGGCTACAACGCCGCCCTGCTGTGCCACCGCCTGGGCGACGAGCTCGTCACGACCGTGGACCTGGACGAGGAGATCACCGAGTCGGCGCGGGCCCACCTGGCGCTGCTCGGCTACCACCCGACGGTGATCACCGGCGACGGGGCCCGCGGCTGCCCCTCCCGGGCCCCCTTCGACCGGATCATGGTGACCTGCACGCTGCCGATGATCCCGGTCGCCTGGCTCGGTCAGTGCCGGGCCGGGGCGCGGATCCTGGCCCCGCTGTCGACCGGGCTGATCGCCCTCACGGTCCGGGACCCCGACTTCGCCGAGGGGCACTTCCTGCACACCCCGGCCTACTTCGTCCCGCTGCGCGGGGCCACGGCGGCGCCGCCGCCCACCGAGATCGGGGAGGTGCACGGTCTCCCGTACGAGATGGTGGAGAACGAGCGCTTCCAATTCATGCTGGTGCTGACCGACGGCGTACTGCACCCCCGCGAGGCGCTGGACCTGTGGCGGAGCGAGGACCGGCCGGGCCGTGAGCGCTTCGGGGTCACCGTGAGCGCCGAGGGCCAGTGGTCGTGGCTCGACGACCCCCAGGGGCCCTACGTATGGCCCCTGGGGGACGGGTGAACCGGCCGGTCGGCGGCCGCGGCATTCAGCCCCGGCGGATCGTGATGGTGGTCCAGGCGCCCACGTGGACGCGGTCGCCGTCGGCGAGCGGCACTGGGACGTAGGGCTGGATCGGCTCCTCGCCGCCGTTGATGGTGGTGCCGTTGGTGGAGTTCTGGTCCACCACCGCCCAGCTCAGGTCGGGCTGCTGGACGAGCACGGCGTGCGCGTGCGAGACACCCGGGTCCTCCGGGGGCACCGACAGGTCGATGTCGGGGGACTCGCCCGTGGAGGCGCGCCGGCGGCCGATGGTGATCTGGCCGCCGGAGAGCGGAAGGTGCTGCTCCGGGGAGTACGCGGGCAGGTTGAGCCCGGCCGCCTCGGGGCCGCTGCGCTGCATCATCGCCATGAAGTACGAGCGGTCGGGGCCGATCGTCGCGGTCCACGCGCCGCCCTGGGCGGGGAACGGCTGCTGCGGGGCCTGCTGCTGGTACTGGGGCGCGTACTGCTGCTGCGGAGGCTGAGGCGGCGCCTGGTGCTGCTGCTGGTGCGGCTGGTGCTGCGGCGGGGGCTGCTGCTGGTACTCGTGCTGCTGGGGAGGCTGCGGGGGCGCCGGAGGCTGCTGGTACTGCTGCTGCTGCTGCTGCGGAGGCCGGCGGTATTCCTGCGGCTGCTCGTGCGCGGGCGGCGGCAGCAGCCAGTCGTCCTCGCGCTGGAGCGGCTCGGCCGGTCGGTTCACCCGGGACGGCCGCGAGCCCTGGTACTCGAAGTGGTCCTGGGAGTAGGTCGCGGGCGCCGGAGGCGGCGGCGGAGGCGTGGCGCCGGTCCGGGGGCCGGGTCCGGCGGTGGGCGTCCGCGTCAGGTAGTTGTACCGGCACTCCTCGCAGAACGGGGCCATGGCCTCGCGCGGGGTGCGGCACTGCGGGCAGAGCTCGGCCTGGACGGTCGCGGCACCACCGGTCGGGGGGAAGCCGTAGCCGTAGGAGGGCGCCGCGGGCGGCGCCTCCTGGGCCGCCATGCGGTGGCCGCAGACCTCGCACCAGTCGTCGGAGGCGGACTGGTGCCCGTTCGGGCAGGTCGGCATGGCGGCGCTTCCCCCTTCTTCTCCCTGCCTCATCACGGCAGGTCTTCTCAGGTCTTCTTCACTCGGACGGTCTGTGTCGATCGCGTTTCGAGGGTCATCTCGTCGGCGTCGGCGACCTTGGGTTTCAGCCGCACAGTACCCGCCACCGCATCCACGACATCCACCACCTTCGCCAGAAGCTTCGCAGTGTCGGCGTTTCCGGACGCGCTCGCAAGCTGTACGGCGCGTCCGAGCTTGGCCGTGGCGCCGTCGACATCGCCCAGTTTGCGCGCTTCCAGGCCCTGCTGGATAGCCTGCGCCAGCTCCGCCTGCCCGGTGTAGTGCGCGACCTGCGGGTTCATCGCCGTGGAAGCGGCCAGATCGTTCGTCCACACCGCGCGGACCAGACCCTGGGCGAGCGTGGTGACCGGCTCGCCGGGCGCCGCCCCCGGCAGGACGAGCGTCGCGCGGGCCGCGAGCATCTCCTGGCCCACGGCGGCGCCCGGGACGCGGACGCACACGTGGTACTCGCGGGACTCGTCGCCCCACGAGCCGGTCGGGTAGTCGCCGGCCCGCGGCCCGGCCTCGGTGCGCCGGTCGGTCAGGTCCTGCACGGTGGGCGCGACCTGCTTCACGTACTGGATCTCCACGCCGACCGGGGTCCACAGGCGCAGCGCGACGTCCGCGACCTCCTTGCCCATGACGTTCTCCATCATGCGCGTGAAGTCCTCGGCGAGGTGGGCCGGGTCGGCCACGATGTCGGCGGAGCCGAGGAGCGCGCTCGCGATGCCGGTGACCTCCTTGACCTCCCAGTCGGTGCCCACACCGCGCGCGTCGCAGGTGAAGCGGCCCGCGCAGGCGTCGAGGGTGGCCCGGAGCACGGCCGGCTCCTCGTGCTCGTTGCGGCCGTCGGTGAGCAGGATGCCGTGCCGGATCGTGGCGGAGGACCGGCGCAGCAGCCCGTCGGCGAGCCGCAGCCAGGTGCCGATGGCGGTGCCGCCGCCGGAGCTGAGCCCGCGCAGGGCCTCCTTGGCCTGGGCCCGGGTGGTCGGGTCAGCGACGGCGAGACCGCCCTGGCCCGGGTAGACCTCCTTGGCCACGTGCGTACCGGCGATCACGGCGAACGAGGTGCCGTCGCGCAGGGTGTCGATCGCGGCCGCGGTGGCCTCGCGGGCGCCGCGCATCTTGTCCGGCGGGTACTCCATCGACCCCGAGCAGTCGACCATGATCACGACGGCGGCCGTGCCGTGGGCCACGCTCGCGCGGGTGGCGGTGGCGCCACCGGTGGCGGTGACCGTGACGATGGCGTGGACGTCCCGCCCGCCCTCGGGGAGGAACTCGTTCTGGTACACCTCCACGCTGAAGCGCGGGGCGCTCGGCTTGGCGAAGTTCGCCATCGGTTGGACTCCTTGGGGCTCGGGCGGGCGGGCAGGCGGGTCAGGCCTGGGGGCGCGCTTCCGCTTCCGGTACGGGTTGCCGTTCCGGTTCCGCTTCGGCTGCCGGTGACGGGTCCGCGAGTGCCGTGAACGGGACCACGGCCACGGTGACGTTGTCGTGCCCGCCGCCGTCCAGCGCGTGGCCCACCAGGACCTGCGCACTGTGCAGCGGGCGGGTGGCGGCGTCCGCGGGCAGCACCTGGGCCATCTCCCGCGCGGACTCCGCGTAGTTCCACAGGCCGTCGGTGCAGACCACGACCACGCCGGGGTGGTCCGGCTTGAAGGTGGCGGTGTGCGGTTCGAGGTCGTACGCGTCGGCGCCGAGCCAGCCGGTGATGGCGTGCGCGCGGACATCGGCGTACGCCTCGGCCTCGCCCATCAGGCCGGCAGCGACCATCTGGGCCGCCCACGAGTCGTCCTCGGTGAGCCGCCGGGGGAGCGCGGCCCGGTCGTCCGGCACCCAGTAGGCGCGGCTGTCGCCGACCCAGCCGATGGTCAGCAGGCCGCTGCCGACGACGGCACCGACCAGGGTGCAGGCGGGGGCGTTCTGCGCGCCGGGAACCTCGGGGGCCAGGGCGTTCACCGCCGCGGAGGCCGCGAGGATCGCGTCGTGCATGGCCTCCTGCGGGTGGGCGCCGCGGGGGAGCGCGTCGAGCAGCGCCTCGTTGGCGGCTGCCGCGGCGGCGGCCGAAGCCTCGTCGGGGCGGCTGGCCGAGGAGACGCCGTCGCAGACGATGGCCACGGTCGCGGTGGAGCCGTTCGGCAGGGCGGTGGCCGCCACGGCGAACGAATCCTCGTTGCGGTGGTGGCGCAGGCCCCGGTCGCTGACCGCGGCGACGCTGCCGAGCTCCTCCTCCAAGTGGTCCCGCTCGCGCGGCTGCGCGTGGCCGCAGTGCTCGCAGTACCCGTCGGTGTCCACACGGCCGGAGCGGCAGGCGACGCAGGTCTTGCCGGTCCCCTGCGGGGCTTCGGCCGCGGCTTCGGCCACGCCCCACGCGATCCCCTCCGGGGGCGTGGAGGTGCCCTGCGCGACGGTGCCTTCCGGCGGCGTGGTGCCGCCGGGCAGGTCGTACCTGGCCTGCGGCCCTTCCGGCCCGCCGCCGTGCGCGTGCTCCGCCGAGCTCGGGGTCCAGGCCGGGGCACCGGCCGGTGCCTGCGGTGCCTGTGGTGCCTGCGGTGCCTGTGGGGCGGGGGCGGTCCACTCGGCCGGGCCGTCGACCAGGGTCGGCGCGGCCGAGGCCGCCGTGCCCCAGCCGGGGGCGGGTGCGGCGGAGCCGTAGGACTCGCCGGGGGACGGGGCCCCGTACCCGGCCGGGACCGGACCCGCCGCTCCGGGGGCGGCCGTCGGGGCCGGTGGCGCCGGGGGGAGCTCGATCGTCGGGCGGTCCGTGGACGCCGCCGGGGGAGGGGCGGTGACCGCGTATCCGCAGACTCCGCAGAAACGGTCACCCTCCTCCAGGGGTTCCGCGCAGCTGGGGCAGCCCGACGGCCGATGCATCGACATCACTCACACCCACGTCCGGGGACGGAAACGGTTTGCCCGCTCCACCAGTTCGATCCTCTCCTCGCCCCGCTGCGCCAGCCGCGCGAGCACGCGGTACGAGCGCTCCAAGCCGAAGCGCAGGCCCCGCTCGTCCAGTTGACTGCCGAGCAGCGAGGTCCGGCCGGGGTCGGAACCCCGGCTACCCGACAGTACCCAGTCCAGGGCCGAGCCCAGAACTTCGGTGGCGAGCCGCTCGTGGCGCTCGGGGTCCAGACCGAATCGCCGCAGCGCCTCCACCTGGTCGGCGGCGGCCGTCAGATCGGTCAGCAGCGGCTCCTGCGGCGACCGGTCGCGCAGACGTGCGCGTACGGCTGCCACCCGGGCGGCGGTGTAGTGGATGGACGCCTCCGGTACGGATTCCAGCGTGCGCACGGCTCCGTCCCGGTCGCCGGTGGCCAGCTGGACCCGGGCCAGACCGAAGGCCGCGCTGACGAAGCCGGGGTCGGTGCTCCACACGAGGCGGTAGTACTCGGCGGCGTTGTCCAACTGGCCCAGCACCTCCGCGCACAGCCCGAGGGCCAGCTTCGGCGCGGGCTCGCCCGGGAAGGCGTCGTAGATCGCGTCGAAGGACAGGGCCGCGATCTCGTTGTCCCCGGTGGCCAGCGAGGCGATGCCGCGGGCCCACACCACGCGCCAGTCGTCCGGATGCAGGGCCTCCAGATCCGTCAGCGTGCGGGACGCCTCCGGCAGTTCGCCCAGTTCGAGGCGGGCCCGCAGCTCGCGCAGTCGCAGCTCGGCGGAGTCCGCCGGAGCCGAGCCGAGGGCGGCCAGCAGGTCGCCGGGCGCGGAGGCCAGCAGGCCGGCCAGGAACCCGGCGTTCGGGTCGCCCGCGTCCACGAGCGGCACGGGCAGCGCGAGGGCGGTGCCCCGCGGGTCGACCCGGGCCGCCGCTGCCGCTCCCGCGGGGGGCAGGGGGGATACGGGTGCGGGGCCGGCCCCCGCGCCCCTGGCGGCCACGGCCGGAGCCTGCCGAGGCCCGGGCACCGGCGCCCCGGCCACGTGCGTGGCAGCGGTGCCGATCCCAGCCACGGCCCCGCCAGCGGGACCCGCCGCGGGGGCTCCTGCGGGCAACGGGTTCGCCCACGCGCCGGGCGCTGCCCCGGGCACGGCCACACCGCCGGGCGGCGTCCCGCCCCCGGGCGCCTGGCCCCACGTACC
>NZ_JBHWJY010000058.1:0-53580 GCF_042731135.1 Streptomyces sp. NPDC059874 | reverse complement strand
GGTCTTTCCGTGGCGGGACGGTCTGTCAAGGGCGGCCGCAGGCCGTCGCGCAGCGACGCGACCGAAGGGAGCGCCCTTGACAGGCCGGCCCGACACGGAAGGACCATGGGACTGACGGGAAACCCCCAAGCCCTCCCTGATACCGCCCAGCCGTCACCCCCGCGGCCGCCTCACGCCAGCGGGCTCTCCCGCACCGTCGACAGGTCCGCCGACGTCTTCGTCGCGATGAACTCCGTGATGCGGTAGGCGCAGACGCCCGCCACCGTGAAGGGATCCTCGGCCGCGATCTTCTCGATCTCCGCCCGGGAGACCCCGCCCGCCAGGATCACGCCTCCGTCGCGCGGGACCTTGCGGCCCGACGCGAGGAAGATGCCGGAGGCGTAGTAGCCGTCCAGCCAGGAGATGTGGGCGTCCATCAGGTCCTCGACGGCTTCGATGGGCGCGGTGTAACTGAGCTCCATTACGAACATGATCGCCAGGCTACTCTCGCTGCATCATGACGAGTGTGAAGACCCCCGCCGACGAGGCCGAGGCCCGGGCGATACAAGACGAACTACGCCATCAAGTCGTGCTCGACGAGCCCGGTCCCCCGCCCGGACGCGGGCTCGTCACGGGCGTCGACGTCGCCTACGACGACGAACGCGACCTGGTCGCCGCCGCAGCCGTGGTGCTCGACGCCGCCACCCTGGAAGTGGTCGAGGAGGCCACCGCCGTCGGGCACGTCAGTTTCCCCTACGTGCCCGGACTACTGGCCTTCCGCGAGCTGCCGACCGTACTCGCCGCCCTCGACGCCCTGACCGCCGCGCCCGGCCTGGTCGTCTGCGACGGCTACGGTCTCGCCCACCCACGCGGCTTCGGCCTCGCTTGCCACCTCGGCGTGGTCACCGGCCTCCCCACCATCGGCATCGCGAAGAACCCGTTCACCTTCACGTACGAGGAACCGGGCACCCGGCGCGGAGACGCCGCCCCGCTGCTCGCGCCCGACGGCACCGTGGTCGGCCGGGCGCTGCGCACGCAGGACGGCGTCAAGCCGGTCTACGTCTCCGTCGGGCACCGGGTCTCGCTGGACAACGCCTGCGCCCACGCGCTCGCCCTCAGCCCCCGCTTCCGGATCCCCGAGACCACCCGGCACGCCGACTCCCTCTGCCGCCGCGCCCTGCGCGAGGCGGCCGGGTGACACAGTGGCACGAGCAACACGGACGCCACGAACGCCACGAACGCCACGGACGCCACGGACGCGACGGACGCCACGGACGACTCAGCGCTCGTCCGCGACCCGGAAGGTGATCCCCGCCTTCCGGAGCCGGTCCAGCAACGCGTCGCCCATCGCCACGGCCGTGGTGAGCTGACCGACCCGGTCGGGCAGGGTGTCGTAGGCCAGGCAGAGCGCGGACTCCGCGAGCATCTTCGCCGTCTCCCCGTAGCCCGGGTCGCCGCCCGCCACCTCGGTGAACACGCGCCGGCCGCCGCCCTCGCCCACGAACCGCACGCTGAACCAGCTGCGCGCGCGGCGCTCCGCGTCCGGCCCCTGCCCCGACTCCCAACGGCTCATCAGCCACCGCCGGGCGGACGGGACCTGAGCCAGCGCCAGCGTCGCGCCCACGGCCGCCGTACCGCCCACCGCGACGGGCAGGTGCTTGACGGAGGCGTAGTGCCGGTAGCGGAAGTCCGGGCCGTACCGCTCCAGCGCGGCCGCCGACCGCGCCACGATCGTCGGGTCCAGCGTGGGGAGCGGCAGCGCCCAGGTGCCGGTCTCCCGGCTGAACCGCGGTGCCCCCACGGGCCCCCGGGCGCGGCGGCCGAGCAGCCGGGGCTCGTGCAGTCTGCGGGCGTGCGCGGCCGCGAAGGTCTGCGGGCCGCGCCCCATGGCGGTCAGCGCGGAGGCCAGGGTCCCGCCGGAGAAAAGGGCGTTGGACCGCATGAACCCGTCGACCCGGAGGGGAACCCCCTCGGGCAGCCGGGACACCGTGAAGTACGCGCCGAGGTCTGCCGGGATCGAGTCGAAGCCGCACGCGTGCACGAGCCGGGCGCCGGTCTCCCGGGCCCGGGCGTCGTGCTCGACGTACATCCGGTCCACGAACTCCGGCTCCCCGGTGAGGTCCACGTAGTCCGTACCCTCCTCGGCGCAGGCGGCGACGAGCTCCGCCCCGTGCCAGACGTACGGGCCGACCGTGGTGGCCAGCACCCGGGTGGACGCGGCCAGTTGGCGCATCGCCCCGGCGTCCCCGGCGTCCGCGCGGAGCAGGGGCAGCTCCGCGCACGAGGGGTCGATCACCGCGAGCCGCTCGCGCAGCCGTTCCAGTTTCCCGAGGTCGCGGCCGGCCAGCGCCCACCGGCAGCCGGCCGGGGCGTGTACGGCGAGGTACTCGGCGGTCAGGGCCCCGACGAACCCCGTCGCGCCGAAGAGCACGATGTCGTAGGCCCGTTCGGGCCCGCCCTGCGGAACCTGTGCGTTCATGACCGCTCCTCCCGGCTGGTGTCGGTGGCTGAGGCTAGCGTGAGGAGCGACTGTCCGCGCGAGCAGGTAGGACCTGCGGGAACTGGAGGTGTCGGTGAAGGCTGCGGTGCGCAAGTGGGAGGCGGTGCGGGAGTTCGCCCTCGGGCTGCCGGAGGCGGTGGAGGACCACCCGTGGGGGCCCGAGGACTGCGTGATCAAGGTCAACAAGAAGATTTTCCTCTTCCTCGGGACCGTCGACGGGCCGCAGCAGCCAGGGCTGTCGGTGAAGCTCCAGGACGAGGCGCTGCACGGCCACGCCATGGCCGCGCCGGGGGCGGAGCCGACCGGGTACGGCCTGGGGCGGTCCGGCTGGGTGTCCGTCCCGCTGGGGGAGAAGGGGGCGCCGTCGGTCGAGGTGCTGTGCGAGTGGGTGGAGGAGAGCTACCGGGCCCGCGCGCTCAAGCGGCACGTCAAGGAGCTCGACGCCCGGATCGAGTCAAACGACTAAGCGCTTGCTCTTGTGCTGACGGGGTCACGTTCCTAGCATCGCTGGTGTTACATCAGTTGTGTCACACCGTGCGGCTAACAAAGCTGGGGGCTCGATGGCAGTGACAGGGAACGGGAACCAGGCCGGGACCGAGTCCGGGACCGAGTCCGGGACCGAGTCCGGGGCCGAGTCCGGGGCCGAGGCCCAGACCGGGACCGGGGCCGGGACCGAGGCCGGGACCCAGTCCGAGACCGGGACCAGGGCCAGCACCAAGGTCGGGCACGGCCCGCTCGCCGGCGTGCGCGTCGTCGAACTGGCGGGCATCGGCCCCGGCCCGTTCGCCGCCATGCTCCTGGCCGACCTGGGCGCGGACGTCGTACGCGTGGACCGGCCCGGCGGTGGCGGGCTCGCGGTCAATCCGGCATACGACGTCACCAACCGCAACAAGCGCTCCGTCCTGGTCGACCTCAAGTCGGCAGACGGCCCGGCCACTGTCCTGGACCTGGTCGAGCGGGCCGACGTCCTCATCGAGGGCTTCCGCCCCGGGGTCGCCGAGCGGCTCGGCGTCGGGCCGGCCGACTGCCACGCCCGCAACCCTCGGCTGGTCTACGGCCGGATGACCGGCTGGGGCCAGGAGGGCCCCCTCGCGCACACCGCCGGGCACGACGTCGCGTACATCGCCGTCACCGGGGCCCTGGGCATGATCGGCAACCCGGACGAGCCCCCGGCCGTCCCCGCCAACCTGGTCGGCGACTACGCGGGCGGTTCGCTCTACCTCGTCATCGGCGTCCTCGCCGCGCTTCAACACGCCCGTACCCCCGGCGGAGCCGGCCAGGTCGTCGACGCGGCCATCGTCGACGGCACCGCCCACCTCACCGCCATGATCCACGGAATGATGGCGGCCGGCGGCTGGCAGGACCGCCGCGGGGCGAACCTGCTCGACGGCGGCTGCCCCTTCTACGGCACCTACGAGACCTCCGACGGCCGGTACATGGCGGTCGGCGCGCTGGAGCAGCAGTTCTACGACACCTTCGTGGAACTGCTCGGCATCAAGGACCGGGCCCCCGCCCGCAAGGACCTCGCCCGCTGGGGCGAGCTGCGGGAGGCCGTCGCCGCGCGCTTCAAGACCCGTACGCGCGCGGAGTGGACGGCCGTCTTCGAGGGCACCGACGCCTGCGTGGCACCCGTACTCTCCCTGCGCGAGGCCCCGGAGCACCCGCACCTCGCCGCCCGCGGCACCTTCACCGACTTCGGCGGGATCGTGCAGCCCGCCCCCGCCCCCAGGTTCTCGGCGACCCCGGCCGCCGTCACCGCCGGCCCGGCCCAGCCGGGCTCGCACACCGAATCGGTGGCTGCGGACTGGGACGTACCGGCCCTGCTGAAGAACGCCCTGGCCGAACCGCACGACGCACCGGCACATCGGCAGACCGACGCACCGGCACATCGGCAGACCGACGCACCGGCCGAGCCCACGACCGACGCACCGGCACAGCCGAAGAAGGACGCCTGATGGAACTGTCCATGATGCTCGACTACGCCGGCGACGCCCGCCGGGCCGCCGACCAGGCGGCCGAGCTGGAGTCGGCGGGACTCGACGCCGTGTGGGTCGCCGAGGCCTGGGGCTTCGACTCCCCGACGATCATGGGCTACCTCGCCGCCCGCACGGAGCGGTTGAAGATCGGCTCGGCGATCCTCAACGTCTACTCCCGCACGCCGGGCCTGATCGCCCAGACCGCCGCCGGCCTCGACGCGGTCTCGGGCGGCCGGGCGCTGCTCGGCCTCGGCGCCTCCGGCCCGCAGGTGGTGGAGGGCTGGCACGGGAAGCCGTACGACAAACCGCTCGGTCGGACCCGCGAGACGGTGGACCTGTGCCGCCGCATCTGGCGGCGCGAGACGATCGATCACCACGGCATCACCGACATGCCGCTGCCGCCCGAGAAGGGCGGCCGGCACGGCAAACCGCTGAAGATCCTCACCCGACCGGTGCGCAGCGCCATCCCCGTCTACATCGCCTCGCTCGGACCGGCCAACGTCGCGATGACCGCGGAGATCGCCGACGGCTGGCTGCCCACGCTCTTCATCCCCGAGAAGGCGCGGGCGGTGTGGGGCGCCCCGCTCGCCGAGGGCGCCGCCAAGCGGCCCGCGGAGCTCGGCCCGCTGCAGACCGTCGCGGGCGGCCTGCTCGCCATCGGCGAGGACGCGGCCGCGGTACGGGACCTCGCGCGCCCGCAGATCGCCCTGTACGTCGGGGGCATGGGCGCGGTCGGAAAGAACTTCTACAACGACCTCGCCGTGGCCTACGGCTACGAGGAGGAGGCCCGGAAGATCCAGGAGCTGTACCTCTCCGGCCGCAAGCGCGACGCCGCGGCCGCCGTCCCGGACGAGTTCTGCGAGCTGATGACGCTGTGCGGGCCCGAGGGCTACGTACGCGAGCGGATCGAGGCCTTCCGCGAGGCGGGCGTCACCATGCTCAACGTGACGCCGGTGGGCCCCGAGCCGGGCGACCGCGCCCGTCTGATCGAGACCGTCAAGAACTGGCTTTAAGGAGCCGCATCGATGAAACGCCAGCTCTTCGACGCCGACCACGAGGCGTTCCGGGAAACCGTCCGCACCTTCCTCGCCAAGGAGGTGCTTCCGCACTACGAGCAGTGGGAGAAGGACGGCATCGTCAGCCGCGAGGCCTGGCGTGCCGCCGGCCGGCAGGGGCTGCTCGGCCTGGCCGTCCCGGAGGAGTACGGGGGCGGCGGCAACACCGACTTCCGCTACGCCGCCGTCATCGCCGAGGAGTTCACCCGCGCGGGCGCCCCCGGCCTGGCCATCGGCCTGCACAACGACATCATCGGGCCCTACCTGACCTCGCTCGCCACCGAGGAGCAGAAGCGCCGCTGGCTGCCCGGATTCTGCTCGGGCGAGACCATCACCGCCATCGCGATGACCGAGCCGGGCGCGGGCTCCGACCTCCAGGGGATCCGCACCAGCGCGGAGGACCGCGGCGACCACTGGGTGCTCAACGGCTCCAAGACCTTCATCTCGAACGGCATCCTCGCCGACCTGGTCATCGTCGTCGCCAAGACCACCCCCGAAGGCGGTGCGCACGGCCTCTCCCTGCTGGTCGTCGAGCGCGGGACGGAGGGCTTCGAGCGCGGCCGCAACCTCGACAAGATCGGCCAGAAGGCCCAGGACACCGCGGAGCTGTTCTTCAACGACGTACGCGTCCCCAAGGAGAACCTGCTCGGCGAGCTGAACGGCGCCTTCGTCCACCTGATGACCAACCTCGCGCAGGAGCGGATGGGCATCGCGATGGCCGGCATCGCCGCCGCCGAGTACCTGCTCGAGATCACCACCCGGTACGTGAAGGAGCGCGAGGCCTTCGGGCGGCCGCTGTCCAAGCTCCAGCACATCCGCTTCGAGATCGCCGAGATGGCCACCGAGTGCGCGGTCACCCGTACCTTCCTCGACCGCTGCATCCTCGACCACGCGAACGGCGAACTGGACCACGTGCACGCCTCGATGGCCAAGTGGTGGGCCACCGAGCTCCAGAAGCGGGTCGCCGACCGCTGCCTGCAACTGCACGGCGGGTACGGATACATGACCGAATACCGGGTCGCGCGGGCCTTCACCGACGGCCGCATCCAAACCATCTACGGCGGTACGACCGAGATCATGAAAGAGATCATCGGCCGCTCCCTCCTCGGCTGACCTCCCCTCTGGCCTTCCCTCTGGCCTCCCCTCTGACCTCCCCCTTGGAATCCTCCGAAAGGCTTGACCAGTGAGCACCGAAGCTTACGTATACGACGCGATCCGCACCCCGCGCGGCCGCGGCAAGGCCAACGGCGCCCTGCACGGCACCAAGCCGATCGACCTGGTGGTCGGCCTCATCCAGGCCCTGCGCGAGCGCAACCCCGGCCTGGACCCCGCCGGCATCGACGACATCGTGCTCGGCGTCGTCGGCCCGGTCGGCGACCAGGGCTCCGACATCGCCCGCATCGCGGCCATCGCCGCCGGACTCCCGGACACCGTGGCGGGCGTGCAGGAGAACCGCTTCTGCGCCTCCGGCCTGGAGGCCGTCAACCTGGCCGCCGCCAAGGTCCGTTCCGGCTGGGAGGACCTGGTCCTGGCCGGCGGCGTCGAGTCGATGTCCCGCGTCCCGATGGCCTCCGACGGCGGCGCCTGGTTCAACGACCCGATGACCAACTGGGACGTCAACTTCGTCCCGCAGGGCATCGGCGCCGACCTGATCGCCACCATCGAGGGATTCTCCCGGCGCGAGGTGGACGAGTATGCCGCGCTTTCCCAGGAGCGGGCGGCCGCGGCCATCAAGGACGGCCGCTTCGCCAAGTCCGTCGTCCCGGTCACCGACCGCAACGGCCTGGTCGTCCTCGACCACGACGAGTTCGTCCGCCCGGGCACGACCGCCGACACCCTCGCCAAGCTCAAGCCCTCCTTCGCCGACATCGGCGAGCTCGGCGGTTTCGACGCGGTCGCCCTGCAGAAGTACCACTGGGTCGAGAAGATCGACCACGTCCACCACGCGGGCAACTCCTCCGGCATCGTCGACGGCGCCTCGCTCGTCGCCATCGGCTCCCGTGAGGCGGGCGAGCGGAACGGTCTCACCCCGCGCGCCCGGATCGTCTCGGCCGCGGTCTCCGGCTCCGAGCCCACCATCATGCTCACCGGGCCCGCCCCGGCCACCCGCAAGGCCCTCGCCAAGGCCGGCCTGACCATCGACGACATCGACCTGATCGAGATCAACGAGGCCTTCGCGGGCGTCGTCCTGCGCTTCGTCAAGGACATGGGCGTCTCCCTCGACAAGGTCAACGTCAACGGCGGCGCGATCGCGCTCGGCCACCCGCTCGGCGCCACCGGAGCGATGATCCTCGGCACGATCGTCGACGAACTGGAGCGCCAGGACAAGCGCTACGGGCTCGTCACCCTCTGCGTCGGCGGCGGCATGGGCGTCGCCACCATCGTCGAACGTATCTGAACCGTCCTGATCCCTGATCCCACCTCTCACACGGAAGTAGCGAACATGAGCGAGTCCACCACGATCCGCTGGGAACAGGACGAGACCGGCGTCGTCACCCTGATCCTCGACGACCCCGACCAGTCCGCGAACACGATGAACCAGGCCTTCAAGGACTCCATCGCGGCGATCGCCGACCGCGCCGAGGCCGAGAAGGACTCCATCCGCGGCATCATCTACACCTCCGCCAAGAAGACCTTCTTCGCGGGCGGCGACCTCAAGGACATGATCCGGCTGCGCCCCGAGCACGCGCAGCTGGCCTTCGACACCGGCACCGAGATCAAGAACTCGCTGCGCCGCATCGAGACCCTCGGCAAGCCCGTCGTCGCCGCGATCAACGGCACGGCCCTCGGCGGCGGTTACGAGATCTGCCTGGCCTCCCACCACCGCGTGGCCCTCGACGCGCCCGGCTCGAAGATCGGCCTGCCCGAGGTCACCCTCGGCCTGCTCCCGGCCGGCGGCGGCGTCACCCGCACCGTCCGCCTGATGGGCATCGCCGACGCGCTGCTCAAGGTGCTGCTCCAGGGCACCCAGTACAACCCGAAGCGCGCCCTGGAGAACGGCCTGGTGCACGAACTGGCCGCCACCCCCGAGGAGATGCTGGCCAAGGCCCGCGCCTTCATCGACGCCAACCCCGAGTCGAAGCAGCCGTGGGACGTACCCGGCTACAAGATCCCGGGCGGTACGCCGTCGAACCCGCGGTTCGCCGCCAACCTCCCGGCCTTCCCGGCCAACCTGAAGAAGCAGCTGAACGGGGCCCCGTACCCGGCTCCGCGCAACATCTTGGCCTGCGCCGTCGAAGGCGCCCAGGTGGACTTCGAGACGGCGCTGACCATCGAGGCCCGCTACTTCACCGAGCTGGTCACGGGGCAGACCGCCAAGAACATGATCCAGGCGTTCTTCTTCGACCTCCAGGCCGTCAACGCCGGCCGCAGCCGCCCGCAGGGCATCGCCCCGCGCAAGGTCACCAAGGTGGCCGTGCTCGGCGCCGGCATGATGGGCGCGGGCATCGCCTACTCCTGTGCCCGCGCGGGCATCGAGGTGGTCCTCAAGGACGTCACCGCCGAGGCCGCCGCCAAGGGCAAGGCGTACTCCGAGAAGCTGCTCGACAAGGCCGTCTCCCGCGGCCGTACCACCGAGGCCCAGCGCACCGAGCTGCTCGCCCGGATCACGCCGACCGCCGACGCCGCCGACCTGGCGGGCTGCGACGCCGTCATCGAGGCCGTCTTCGAGGACACCGCCCTCAAGCACAAGGTGTTCCAGGAGATCCAGGACGTCGTCGAACCGGACGCGCTGCTCTGCTCCAACACCTCCACGCTGCCCATCACGGGCCTCGCGGAAGGGGTTTCGCGGCCCGTCGACTTCATCGGGCTGCACTTCTTCTCGCCGGTCGACAAGATGCCGCTCGTCGAGATCATCAAGGGGGAGCAGACCGGCGACGAGGCCATCGCCCGCGCCTTCGACCTGGTCCGCCAGATCAACAAGACCCCGATCGTGGTCAACGACTCGCGCGGCTTCTTCACCTCGCGCGTCATCGGCCAGTTCATCAACGAGGGCGTGGCGATGGTCGGCGAGGGCATCGAGCCCGCCTCGATCGAGCAGGCCGCCGCCCAGGCCGGGTATCCGGCCAAGGTGCTCTCCCTGATGGACGAACTCACCCTCACCCTCCCGCGCAAGATCCGCAACGAGACGCGCAAGGCCTTCGAGGCCGAGGGCCGGGCGTGGGCCGTGCACCCCGCCGACACCGTCATCGACCGCATGGTCGACGAGTTCGGCCGCCCCGGCCGCAGCGGCGGCGCCGGCTTCTACGAGTACGACGAGAGCGGCAAGCGCGCCCGCATCTGGCCGGGCCTGCGCGAGCACTTCGCCAAGCCGGACGCCGAGATCCCGTTCGTCGACATGAAGGAGCGGATGCTCTTCTCGGAGGCACTGGACACCGTCCGCTGCCTCGACGAGGGCGTCCTCACCTCGATCGCCGACGCCAACATCGGCTCCGTCATGGGCATCGGCTTCCCGGCGTGGACCGGCGGCGTGATCCAGTACATCAACGGCTACGAGGGCGGCCTGCCGGGCTTCGTGGCCCGCGCCCGCGAACTCGCCGACCAGTACGGCGAGCGCTTCACCCCGCCCGCATCCCTGGTGGCCAAGGCCGAGCGCGGCGAGACGTACACCGACTAGCTCGGTGACGCGGAAGGCGGGCCGGGTTCCTTCCCGGCCCGTCTTCACCCGCCGTGGCAGCGGTTCAGGGCAGGGTCCAGAACTGCCGCGTCACGAGGTAGAAGACGACGGCCCAGAACCCGAGCGCCGCCGCGACGATGCCGAGGCCGACGAGGTTGGTGCGAACCGGCGGTGCGTCCGGTGCGGGCCACAACCACCGCCTGAGCAGCCGGTTCACGTAGTACGGCATCGTGAAGAAGCTCATGACGAAGCTCGACAACAGGTTGCCCACGAGCAGCCCGAGCCAGATCGGCCACTTCAGCGGAGACAGCGCGAGCGCGAGCAGCACGACGGTCGGGTAGAGGCCCACCCAGACCGCTATGGCGGTCTTGGTCTCCGACGGTGGCGGCGCTTCCCTGCCGTTCTCCTCGAAGGCGAACCAGCTGCCGAACGAGTTGTCGATCGTCCGCAGTTTGAAGTCGTTGAACCGCTCGCCTTCGGCGAGCATCTGCCGGCGTTTCTCCGACGTCAGCCAGGCGTCGAGGTGTTCGGCGTTGTCGTACCGGTACAGGGTGGTCCATTCGTCCTGGAGGCCTTCGATCGGGCGGAAGATCTCCGTGCCGCGGAAGCCCGGGAACTTGCCCTCCTCCTCGCTCATGTCGCGCTGCCACCGGAGGAAGTCGTCGACCTGGTCCGGGTGGACCCGGTGGGTCACCACCACGGTCACGAGCGGGTCCGTGGGCTGGGTGCCGCCGCTGATCACCTGCTGGGTCCCGGGACCGTCGAAGAACTTCTGTCCGATGTCGAGGAGCCGTTGCCGGGTCGCGCCGTTGATCCACGCCTGCAGATGGGCCACCGAGTCGAACCGGTAGACGACCACCCAGTCCGGTTGCAGGTCCGTCGGCGGGGAGACCTCGGCGCCCAGGTGTCCGGGGTACCGGGCGGCGGCGGCCGTGACCTCCTCCTGCCACTTCTCGTACTCCAGCTCCATGCCGGGCCGGACCCTGTGGCCGATGATGACGGTGGCCGCGGCGTCCGCCCGGTGCCCGGTGGTCATCGTCTCGGGCCAGGACGGGCCGACTGGCTCTCGGCCAGCCGGCTGTAGATCCGCTCCGGAGTGAGGGGCAGCTCGCGGTAGCGGACGCCCGTGGCATCGCGGAGCGCGTTCGCCAGCGCGGGCGCCACCGGGTTGACGCAGCACTCGGCCATCCCCTTCGAGTGCATGGCCCCGACGGAGTCGGCGGAGCCCACCAGGAGCAGGTCGGTGCGCGGGACGTCGGCATAGGTGGGGATCCGGTAGTTGCGCAGGTTCGGGTTGACCATGACCCCGTCCGCGTCGACCATGAAGTTCTCGGTCAGGGCGAATCCGATGCCCTGGGCGACACCCCCGTCCACCTGACCGCGGACCTGCTCGGGGTTGATGAGCACGCCGGCGTCGGCCGCGTGGACGCTGTAGAGGATACGGATCTCACCCGTCACCCGGTGGACGGCGATGCGGAACCCCTGGGTGTTGGAGGTGACGCTGCGGGGCGAGCCGTAGGCCTTGCGGGCCGCGGTGAACCGGATGCCGCGGGCCCGGGCCAGGGCGACGAGCTCGGCCAGGGGCACGCGGTCGTCCCCGCACATGACGTACTCGTCGTCCATCGAGCACATCACGACGTGGACGCCCGTTTCCGCGGCGGCGAACTCCAGGATGCGGTCGCGCACGGCGTTGGCCGCCCGCAGGACGGCGTTGCCCGCAACGAACAGTCCCGCGCTGGCGAAGGCGCCGGTGTCGAATCCCGTACGGTCGGTGTCCGACTGCACCAGGCGGATCCGCGACGGCGTCGTACCCAGCTGGTTGGCCGCGATCTGGACGTGCGCGGTCGACGTGCCCTCGCCGAACTCGACGGTGCCGATGGCGAGTTCGTAGACCAGGTCGTCGCCGAGCGTGACCCAGGCCTCGGAGATGTGCTCGGTCGGGGGCGCGGTCTCGTGCATGGAGCTCGCCACGCCGGTCCCCACCAGCCACCCGGGGCCGGGGGAGGGCTGGTCGGCCGTCCGGGCCAGCTCGCCGGCCACGAGGTCGATGCACTTGGCGAGTCCGTCCTCGTTGAACATCACGTCGTCGGGGCCGTCGTGCAACGCGATGAGCGAATCGCCCGGGCGCACGATGTTGCGGCGGCGCAGTTCGAGCGGATCCATGTGCAGGGCGAGGGCCAGTTCGTCCATCGCGCACTCCACGGCGAAGGCCGGCTGGGTCATTCCGTACCCGCGCAGGGCGCCGCTCGGAACGGTGTTCGTGTAGACGGAGTAGGCGTCGTACTTCTTGTTGGGGCAGCGGTAGAGCATGACGGCGGAGCCGCCCGCGTACAGGGTCTCCCCGCCGTGATTGCCGTAGGCGCCCGTATTGGACACGTTGCGGACCTGGAACGCCGTGAGCGTGCCGTCGTTCTTCGCGCCGAGCTTGACCGTCAGTTTCATCGGGTGCCGGGGCGAGGCCGTGGTGAACTCCTCCTCGCGCGTGAACTCGAAACAGACGGGCCGCCCGGTGTCCAGGGCGGCGAGGGCGACCAGGTCCTCGGAGATGACCTCCTGCTTGCCGCCGAAACCGCCGCCGACGCGCTTGCAGAACACGCGGAGCTGGTCGGGGCGCAGCGCGAACAGGTAGGCCAGTTTGACCTTCGCGATCGACGGCGACTGCGAACTGGTGCGCACGTTGAGCCGGCCGTCCTCCATCCAGGCGATCGAGCCGTGGGTCTCCAGGTGCGCGTGCTGCACGCGCGGCGAGGAGTAGGTGCCCTCGTGGATCACGTCGGCCGCCGCGAACCCCGCATCGACGTCGCCGATGTGCGAGTGGATCTCCACCAGGAGGTTGTGGACGGAGTCCCGGACGAACGGATCCTCCGAGTCGTGCAGTTGGGGCGCCCCGTCTGCCATGGCCTCCTCGGGGTCGAAGACCGCGGGCAGCACCTCGTACTCGACGACCAGCCTGCGGCAGCCCTCCTCCGCCGCCCCTACCGTTTCGGCGAGGACGACGGCGACGCGCTGGCCGGCGAAGCGGACGGTGTCGTCGAGGATGTAGGTGTCGTCCGGATCGACGAGGTGGTCGGTGTGGATGGCCGTGGTGAACCGCCTGCGCGGTACGTCCTGCCAGGTGTAGACGCGGTGCACGCCGGGGACCGCGAGCGCGGCGGTCTTGTCGATCGAGACGATCCGGGCGTGGGCGTGGGGCGAGTGCAGCACTTTGAGGTGCAGCATGCCTTCCATGTGGGTGTCCATCGTGAACTCGGCCCGACCGGTCACGACGTCCTCGGCCGCGGGCGCGCCGACGCTCGTTCCGACGGCCTTGCCCGGAGCGGCCGTCCGCACGTTGGCGACGCCCTTGACGGCGTCCTCGATTCCCCGATAGCCGGTGCAGCGGCAGAGGTTGCCCTTCAACGCGCGGGGCAGGTCCGCCTTCTGCGCCTCGGTGAAGGTCGCCGAGGTCATGATCATCCCTGCGGTGCAGAAACCGCACTGGAACCCGGGAGCGTCCCGGAACCGCTGTTGTACGGGATGCAGGTCGCCGGGCGATCCGAGACCCTCGATCGTGGTCACCTCATGGCCTTCCGCGCGGAAGGCCGGGGTGATGCAGCTGTGCACCGGAGTGCCGTCCAGCCATACGGTGCACGCACCGCAGTCGCCCGCGTCGCACCCCTTCTTGACGCCGAAGTGGCCGAGCGCGCGCAGGAAGGTGCGCAGGCACTGGCCGGGTTCCGGTTCCGCGTCGAAGCTCCGTCCGTTCACGAGGTAGGTCATGCCGGGCCCCCAGCGATGAGTTCACCGCGGATCTCTTCGGCGAAGTGCCGTGTCAGGTGGCGACGGTGGTCGGGAGACCCGTTGGGGTCGGCGAACCACACGTCGGCGGGGATGGCGTCGATGCTCTGCCGCAGCGTGAGGGCATCGGGCATGGTGTCGAAGGCGAACCGCACCGGCCGCGTGGTGCCCGCGGTGACGGTGAGCAGCAGATTGCCCGTTCCGGGCGTGTGCGTGCCGATGAGGAACACGGTCGAGCGCCCGAGGTGGGTCAGTGTGAAGCGGCGGTGCGCGGCACGTTTGCTCAGGGCGTGCGCCGGAATGTCGATCCGGCGGAGCACCTCCCCGGGCGCGAGGATGTTGCGGTTGTTCCCGGTCACGAAGTCGAGGGCGTCGACGGTGCGTACGGACCCGTCGGGGGCCCACAGTTCGTACCGTGCCTCCAGCGCGACCGTCAGCGTGATCATCGGGCCGGCCGGCAACGACATGCAGATGTTTCCGCCGACGGTCGCCGCGTTCCAGACCTTGAACGAGGACAGGAACGCCTCGCAGGCCGTCCGGATGAGGGGGCCCGCGGTCCAGTCGGCCGGCGGCGCGAAGGCGTACAGGTCGCGGATGGTGCACGTGGCGCCGATTTCGAGGCCGGCGTCACTCGGGACGAGGGGGTCCCAGGGCAGCGACGTCAGGTCGATCAGGCGGCGCAGGCCGGGCTGTTCGGCGGAGAACAGCCAGGTGCCGCCCGAGAGCCAGGCGTCCCCTTCGCGCCAGTCGGCGCCCGGCCGGTCGGCCGGCCGCCGGACGACTTCCGTGATGGTGTTGAGGTCCATGGGAATCGAGCTCCCTCACGGGGGCAATCGTGAACTGCCAGGGCCTGTCGTCACGTTGCCTTCGACGCCCGAACGGCGACCCCGCGGGGCGGACGGGTGACGACAGGCACCGGGGGGAGGGCCGGCCCGGCACGGACATTCCGTTTCAGCGTACCCAGGATGGGTCGGCCCCGCTCGGCGCGGGATCGACCGCGCCGAGGCCGGTGAGCAGGACGTCGAGGGCGAGCTCGGTCGCCTCGTCCAACGGGGTGTCGTCGAGCAGGGACCCGACGGCCAGGGCCGCGAGGCCGTGCAGCATGGAGAAGGCGACCTGGGCGAGCCGGGCCGGGTCTCCGGCTCGTACGACACCCTCCTGCTGGGCGACGGCGATCAGTTCGGCGGCGATCCCCAGGCTCTGGTGGCCGAGCTCGCGGAGTTCGGCGCTGGAGTGGTCGGCGTGCTTGGCCGTGAACATCAGGCTCAGCAGCGGGGCGTGCGCGACGGCGAAGTCGACGTACGCGCGGCCCATGCGGGCGAGCCGCGTGGCGACGGGTCCGGGCTCGCCCGCGGCGGCCCGGATGCGCTCGTTGAGCCGGGTGAAGCCGCCCACGGCGAGCGCGTCCAGCAGGGCCTGCCGGTCGCGGAAGTGGCGGCCCGGGGCGGCGTGGCTGACGCCCAGGTCCCGCGCGAGGGCGCGCAGGGAGAGGCTGTCCGCCCCCGACGTCGCGAGCACGGTCTCCGCGCGCGCCAGCAGGGCCTCTCTGAGATTGCCGTGGTGATAGGGCGCGTCGGCGTCGGCCAAGGCGGTCTCCTCCCTCGATGTTGTCATTGACAACAATGTTTGCTCTGTCTACATTCAGTGTCGACCATCAGCCGGAGTCCCGGAATGGAGCACCGACCCATGTCTATGACATACCGCGGCACCACAGCCCTGATCACCGGGGCGAGCGCCGGCCTCGGCGTCGAGTTCGCCCGGCAGTGGGCGGAGCGCGGGGCGGACGTCGTCCTCGTCGCCCGGCGCGTCGACCGGCTGGAGGAGCTCGCCGCGGACCTGGAGCGCCGGTACGGGGTCAAGGCCCGCCCGATCGCCGCGGACCTGGCCCGGCCCGGCGCCGCGGCGGCGCTGCGCGCGGAGCTCGACGCACTCGGCGTACCGGTCCACACGCTGGTCAACAACGCGGGCTTCGGCAGCCACGGCCCCTTCGCCGACGAGGACCCCGCCCGGATCAGCGAGATGATCCGGCTCAACGTGCTCGCGGTCACGGAACTGACCAGGGAGTTCCTGCCCGGCCTGACGGCCGACGGCCGAGGCGCCCTCGTCACCGTCGCCAGCGCGGCCGCCTTCCAGCCGACGCCCGCGATGGCGGTCTACGGCGCCACCAAGGCCTTCGCCCTGAACTTCACCGAGGCCATCGCCTACGAGACGCGCGCTTCCTCGCTGCGGGTGCTCGCCGTCTCGCCGGGGCCGGTCCGCACCGAGTTCTTCGACGTGGTCGGCAGCCGGGACGCCGCCGTGGGCCGGATGGCCACCCCCCAGCAGGTCGTCACCGCGACGCGCCGCGCACTGGAACGCGGCAAGACCCCGCCCAGCATCGTCGTCGGCCTCGGCAACCGGCTCTCCACGACGGCGTCCGCCCTGGTCCCCCGCCGCCTCGCCCTGACCGTGGCGGGGCGCGCCCTCAAGGCCTGACCCGGCCCGGAACTCGTCCGCGCGGGCGCACCTGCGCGACACTGGTACGTGGGCACCGCACACTGCCGGTGCCGTCCGGATCCCGGTGTGCGGGAGGCGCAGCATGGTCATCAGTCACCACATCGCCGCAGACACCCTGCACGTGAAGATCCTGCACGAGCTGGACGTCACGAATCGGTCCGCCGCGGCCCTGCAGATCGAGAACCTCGTCCACACGCACCGCCCCTCCCAGGTCGCGATCGAACTGCCGACCGACGCCCCTTCCCCCATGACCTTCAGCGCGTTGGCCCGCACCCACAGGATGTGCCAGAGCCTGGGCATTCCCCTCACCGCGACCGGCCCCGGCGAACAAGCAGCCCCACTCCTCCTCGGCCGGGGTGCCGGCGCGGACCTGCCCCATTGGCTGGAACACGGCGCACGCCACGGCCACTGACGGGCATCCCTTCCGTATGCGCCGTGCACCGGAGGACCGGGGCCGCCACGCCCCTGCTCCCGGCCCCGGTCGCTACGCGCCGGACTGCTCCCCGGAGACGAACGCCGCCCGCAGTTCCTCCTTCAACGACCGCTGGAAGGCCGTCACCAGGGCCTGCACCACCATCGGCTGCATGTGCGCGGACAGCGCCTTCATCGACTCCACCCGCTCCGGATCGCTCTCGCCCTCCGTGAACGGCCCCCACACCTCGTCCCGGAACAGCGCCGTCAGCTCGTGCGCCGCCGACCGGGTGTGCTCCATCAGCACCTTGCGCGCCGCCAGGATCGTCTCGTGCGCGATCGGTACGTCGAGCAGCGCGACCCCCAGCCGCAGCAGCCCCACGTCCACCCGGAACCCGTCGCCCGAGGCGGCCAGCACGTTCA
Organism: Streptomyces sp. NPDC059874; assembly: GCF_042731135.1. NCBI lineage: Bacteria > Bacillati > Actinomycetota > Actinomycetes > Kitasatosporales > Streptomycetaceae > Streptomyces > Streptomyces sp. NPDC059874. The sequence goes on along the minus strand of NZ_JBHWJY010000058.1, from coordinate 36,348 downwards.
TCGCCGTCAGCCGCCGCACGTCGGTGTCCGACAGGCCCCGCCCGGCCCGCCTCTCCAGCTCCGCCCGCGAGACCTCCTGCGCCGCGTCCGGGGCCCAACTCGACACCATCGCCCGGTGGATCGCCAGATCGTGCGCGCTCAGATCGTCCGGCAGCGCCTCCAGATAGCGCTGGCAGGCCGACAGCGTCATCCCCTGGTGCTGGAGCTCTTCGATCAGGGCCAGCCGGGACAGGTGCTCCGGCCCGTAGTGGCCCACCCGACGAGGACCGATCACGGGAGGGGGCAAAAGCCCGCGCGTGCTGTAGAACCGTACGGTGCGCACGGTGACGCCCGCCCTGGCCGCCAGCTCGTCGACGGTGAGCATCGGCTCGGGTGCCTGGTCGGCCATCGTCTGCGCCTCGCTCTCTGCTCCACAGCTTGGGTTCAACAGTATTGCTGTCGCACCAACGATGTGAAACGGCCAGGAGCTGCCCATGACCACGAACCTGCGACTGCCCGGACGACCCGAAGAGATCACCTTCCCCGCCCTGCTGGCCCGCAACGCCGCCGAGTACGGGGAGCTGCCCGCCCTCTCGTGGCGCTCGGGCGACGACTGGGAGACCCTCACCTGGAGCGAGGTGCGCCGCAAGGTCGCCGTCCTCGCCTCCGGATACGCCGCCCTCGGGGTCGAGCGCGGCGAACACGTCCTGATGATGATGGGCAACCGGCCCGAGCACTGGCTCAGCGACCTCGCCCTCGTCCACCTCGGCGCCGTCCCCGTCACCGTGTACGGGACCTCCGCGCCCGAGCAGATCGCCCACATCGCCCGCCACAGCCGGGCCAGGGTCGCCGTCGTCGAAGGCGCCCGGGAGCTGGCCCGGTGGGAACCGCTGCTGGCCGACGACAGCGTGCCGCTGGAGCGCCTGGTCGTCGCCGAGGCCGCGGACGCGGGCCCGCACCACACCTACGGCTCCCTGCACGCGAGCGGCGCCCGGCGGGCCGTCACCGAGACCTTCGAGAAGGCCTGGCAGGAGACGGACCCCGAGGACGCGCTGACCGTCGTCTACACCTCCGGCACCACGGGCGACCCCAAGGGCGTCCGCCTCACCCACCGCAACCTCCTGCTCCAGGCGGTCCGCCTCGACCGGCACGTCGAACTGCCGGAGCACGCCGAGCACATCTGCTACCTGCCCTTCGCGCACATCGCCGAGCGGGTCCTCGGCATCTACCTGCCCCTGCTGCGGGCCTCCCACGTCCGGCTGTGCGCCGACCCGACCGCAGTGTCGGCCGCCGTCCGCGAGCTGCACCCGGTGCAGTTCTTCGGCGTGCCGCGGGTCTGGGAGAAGCTCGCCGCCTCCGTACGGGCCGTCCTCGCGCAGCTCCCCGAGGAGCAGCGCCATGCCATCGAGGCCGCCAACGACCTGGCCCGCGCCCGGGCCGGCCACCGGGAGCGCGGCGAAGAGGTCCCGGCCGCGCTCGAAGCCTCGTACGCCACCGCCAAGGAACAGGTCCTGGACCCGCTGCTGCGCCTCGCGGGCATGGACCGCCTCGTCTGGACGGCCAGCGCCACCGCGCCGATGCCCATCGACGTGGTGCGCTTCTGGGCCGGCTGGGGCATCACCATCATGGACGCCTGGGGGCTCACCGAGACCTCCGGCGTGTGCACGGTCAACAGCCCGGACGGCTTCCGGCTCGGCTCGGTGGGCCGGGCGATCGAGGGGCTGGAGCTGAGCCTCGCCGAGGACGGGGAGATCCTCACCCGCGGCGAGACCGTCTTCGCGGGCTATCTGCTGCCCGACGGATCGGTGGAGAGCGCCGCCGACACCGAGGGCTGGTTCCCGACCGGGGACGTCGGCCGGCTGGACGAGGACGGGTTCCTCTGGATCACCGACCGCAAGAAGGAACTGATCATCACCTCGAACGGCAAGAACGTCTCGCCGGCCCTGGTGGAGAACACCGTCAAGGAGCACCCGCTGATCGGCCAGGCCCTGGTGCACGGCGACGGCCGTTCCTACCTGGTCGCCCTGCTGGTCCTGGACCCGGAACTGGCCCCCGTGTGGGCCGCCGCCCGCGGCATCGAGGCGCCGTCGCCGGCCGAACTCGCCGGGCACCCGGCCGTCCGCGAGGAGATCGCCCGCGCGGTCGAGGCGGCCAACGAACGGCTGAACCGCACCGAGCAGATCAAGCGGTACCGGCTGCTCACCGAGGAGTGGGGCCCCGAGACGGGGGAGCTCACCCCCTCGCTGAAGCTCCGCCGCCGGGTGGTCCGTGAGAAGTACGGGGCCCTGATCGACGGTCTGTACGAGGAGCCGTACGAGGCTCCGTAACCCGAATGGCCCAGTCCGGTGGGCGTTGCGCCGCCCACCGGACAAGGGTGATGAAATGTCCATATTGGGTGCGACGCGGCCGACCGGGGCGCACCCCGTTCCCGCGGGCTGCGTGGCGTGGCCCGCCGGTGTCTACTGGCGTCATGGCTTTCTCCGGTTTCCCCCAGGAGGCGTTCGCCTTCTACGAGGCCCTGGCCGCGGACAACTCCAAGGGCTACTGGACCGCGCACAGGGAGACGTACGAGTCGGCCGTCCGCGAGCCGATCCAAGAGCTGTGCGCCGAGCTCGAAGCCGAGTTCGGCCCGGCGAAGATCTTCCGCCCGTACCGCGACGTCCGGTTCTCCACCGACAAATCGCCCTACAAGACCCAGCAGGGCGCGCACACTTCACAGGGCTACTACGTCGCGGTCGACGCCGACGGTCTCCTGGTCGCCGCCGGGCTCCACGGGCCCTCCGGCGAGCAGCTCGCCCGCTACCGAGCCGCCGTGGACGCCGACCGCCCCGGCACGGAACTGGCCGCCATCCTCGAAACCCTCCAGGGCGACGGGTTCGAGCTGGCGGGCGACCGGCTGAAGACCCGGCCGCGCGGCGTCGCGCAGGACCATCCCCGCCTCGACCTGCTCCGCTACCGCAGCATCTACGCCCACCGCGGCTGGCCCCCTGACGCCTGGGTCAGCACCCCCGAGGCCCTCGACCGCGTCCGCACGTCCTGGCGGGCCCTGCGCCCGTTCGCCGACTGGTGTGCCACGCACGCCGGCGCTCCCGGGGAGCCGTAGCGGGGGCGGGAAGGTCGCGGCGGGCCGGTGGGGGTGCGATCCGGCCGGGCCGGGTCGCACCCCCCTTTCCGGACTAGCGTCCGATCAGCGGGTAGTGGTCGGAGAGGTTGGTGTAGGTGTAGGAGGTGCCCCAGCTGGAGACCGTCCAGGGCGCCGACTGCTCCAGGACCACGTTGTTCTCCCAGCCTGCCGGACGGGCGTTGCCCTTGCGGTACAGCACGTAGTCCAGGTCCTCGCGCGGGTCGGTCGGGTAGCGGTACTTCGCGATCGAGTTCAGCGCGGTGTCGAAGGAGTACGGGTGACCCGTGCGGGTGTCGGAGCCCGCCAGGTCGGCGTTGGCGAGCATGGAGGCGAGCTCCGGCGTGCGCGAGTCGACGTTCATGTCGCCCGCGACGATGACCTGCTCGTTCGCCGGGATGTTCTTCCCGTCCAGGAACGCGTCTATCGAGCGGAACTGGCGGGCGCGCATCTCCGCCGCCTCGCCCGCGCCACAGCCCGGGTCGGTGGACTGGGCGTGGGTGCCGACCACGTGGACCTTGGTGCCGTTCACGTCCAGCACCACGTAGGCGAAGCCCTTGTTGGACCACCAGTCGGCGCCGCAGGCGTCCTTGTAGACGACCTGCTCCTTGCGGATGATCGGCCACTTGCTGAGGATCGTGACGCCGCCGTCCTCCGGGGTGGTCGAGGAGTACGCGCCGCCCGTGGCGTCCCAGCCGGTCTTGCTCCGGCCGACGACCGGGGTCTGGTACGGGTACTTGGCGGCCGAGTTGGCCTTCAGCGCGTCCGAGGCGGAGTTGTCGAAGGCCTCCTGGATCACGACCACGTCGTGCCCCTGGTAGAAGGAGGCCTTCGGGATCTCCGCGGCCCGGTGGTCCTGGCCCCAGTTCGGGTACAGGTTCTTGCTCATCAGGAACACGTTGTACGACAGGACGCTGAGCCGCGGCGTGGCGTTCGACTCCGCGGCCGTGGCGGCGGGCGCGGTGGTGGCGGCCAGGGCGCCGGCGGCGATCGCAGCGACGGCCGCGGCGGCGGCGCGGTTGCGCCGGTGGGAGGTGTGCGACATGGGCGTCTCCAATGATTCCTGCGGGGGAAGATCGGCTCCGCAATCCAAGCAGCCGCGGTTACCTCTGGGTAACACCCGTGCAGCGACTTTCTGTCCGGCCCGGGGACATCTGTCTCTCGCATACTTGTCACATGAGCAGAACGGCAGCACGCGCACCGCAGAACCGCCCCGCAGGAACCCGCACCGACCCCGAGCCGCCCCCGCCCGGCGGGGTGCTGTGGACCAACGCGGGGGACATCCGGTCCCTGCTGACGCTGCCCGCCGCCTTCACCCTGCAGGTCGCCCACCCGGCCGTCGGGGCCGGAGTCGACCAGTACTCGGTCTTCCGCACCGACCCGTGGGGCCGTGGCGAGCGCTCCCTGCGGTCCGTCCAGCTGTGGGTGTACGGCGGGGAGGAGGCGGCCGAGGAAGGCCGCCGGGTGCGCCGCGCGCACAAGGAGATCCAGGGCACCGACACCCGGGGGAGGCGGTACCACTCCCTCGACCCGGCCTGCTACGCCTGGGTGCACGCCACCGGCTTCCCCGTCGCCCTGTACGCCGGGCGCTACCTGTTCCGCCGCATCACCCCCGCCCAGGAGCGGCAGCTCTACCGGGAGTGGCTCCAGGTCGGCCGCATCCTGGGCCTGCGCGACCGGGACATGCCGCAGACCATCGAGGAGTACTGGACGTACTGGGCCCGGATGCTGGCCGAGGAGATCGAGCCCACCAAGGTCGCCCGCGAACTGGTCGCCACCGACGTACCATTGCCCCGGCCCGAGGGCGGCTCGCCCGCCGTGCGGCTGCTGCTGCGGCTCACCTGGCCGGCGCTGCGGGTGGCGTTCCTGCGCTTCCGCGCGTTCGTCACCGTCGGGTACATGCCGCCCGAGGCGCGCGCCGTGATCGGCCTGGAGTGGACCCCGGCCCAGGAACGCCGGCTGCGCCGGTTCAGCACGGCCGCGCGGATCCTCGTACCACTGCTGCCCGAGCGGCTCCGGTACCTGCCCATCGCGCGGGCGGCGCGCGCCCGATGGCGCGCCGCCGCCCGCTGACGGGACTCAGCGCCCGGCGTGTCCGCCGTGCTCGGCGTGCTCGTGGATCGTGTTCGTCTCCGCGATCTTCTTCCAGGACTTCGGCTCCGTCTTGGTGACCGGGGCCGAGAAGGAAGAACGGGCCGAAGCGCTCGGGGCCGTGGGATTCAGGGCCGAGGCGTCCGGCTTGCCCGGGGTGTACAGCCAGGTCTGGAAGAGCTGGGCGAGGGGCTGCCCGGAGACCTTCTCCGCGTACGAGACGAAGTCCGCCACCTTCGCGTTGCCGTAGGCCCGCTCGGTCGGCCAGCCCTTGAGGATCTCGAAGAACTTCTCGTCGCCGATGTGGTTGCGCAGCGCCTGCAAAGCGATGCCGCCACGGTCGTAGACGGCTCCGTGGAACTGGTTCTCCGGGCCCGGGTCACCCGGCTTGACCTGCCAGAACGGGTCCTCGGCCGGGCGGATGGAGTAGGCCCAGTCGGCGAGCTCCTGCGCGGTGCCCTCGCCCTCCTTCTCCGACCACAGCCACTGGCTGTAGCGGGCGAAGCCCTCGTTGATCCAGATGTCCTTCCAGCCCTCGACGGACACGCTGTCGCCGTACCACTGGTGGGCCAGCTCGTGCACGACCACCGAGACGTTGGCGCCGTTCTGGAACTGGCGCGGCCCGTAGAAGGGGCGCGTCTGCGTCTCCAGCGCGAAGCCGGCGGTCACGTTCGGCACGTAGCCGCCCAGCGCGTTGAAGGGGTACGGCCCGAAGACCCCCTCCAGCCATTCCGCGACCTCGCCGGTCCGCTCCACGCTCGCGCGCGCCGCGCCCGCGTTGTCGCCGAGGTCCTTGCTGTAGGCGTTGAGGATCGGCAGTCCGCTCGCCGTCTTGTCGGTGGTGATGTCGAACTTGCCGACGGCGAGAGTGGCGAGGTAGGTGGCCTGCGGCTTGTTGGAGCGCCAGTTGTAGCGGGTCCAGCCGAGTCGTGAAGTCTGCGACTGGAGCACGCCGTTACTGATGGCCTGGGTGCCGTCGGGGACGTTCACGGACACGTCGAAGGTGGCCTTGTCGAGCGGGTGGTCGTTGCTCGGGAACCACCAGACCGCGGAGTCGGGCTCCTGCGCCGCCACGCCGCCGTCGGGCGTGCGGTGCCAGGCCGTCCAGCCGTCCACCTTCAGCTCCGAGGGCTTCCCGGCGTACTTGACCACGACGGTGAGCGGCGTGTTGCGGGCGAGCGGCTTGGCCGGGGTGACCTCCAGCTCCTGGGCGCCGGACGCGGCGAACTTCGCCTTGACGCCGTTGACCCTGACCTCGCTGACCTGGAGCCCGAAGTCGAGGTTGAAGCGCGACAGGTCCTGCTTGGCGGTGGCGAGCAGGGTGGCGGTGCCCTCGAGCAGGTCGGTCTGCGGCTGGTACTTCAGCCGCAGGTCGTAGTGCGACACGTCGTATCCGCCGTTGCCGCTGGCCGGGTAGTAGGGATCGCCGATACCCGGGGCGCCCGGACCGTAACTCGCCGCCGACGCCGGGATCACCAGCAGCAGGGAAGCGGCGAGCACGCTCGGGGCGATGACTTTGCGGTGCACGAATGGCTCCAAGTGGTAGGGGAGACAGGTCGGTTCGGTTCTCGTGGTCCGACCGTATTCACGCGTGGCGCCTCAGGTCATGTCCATGGCCCCAGGTGTCACACGATCGCCATTCGGCCGTCACGCTCCGCTGAGCGGTGCGGTGACGTCTGCGACTCGGCCGGGCGCCGGGTCGGCCGGGCGCCGGCCACGGGTGGCCGGCCGCAGCGCCGTGGCCTGCGGCGCGGCCGCCGGATCCGAGCCCGCGGGTGCGTGAGCCCCCGGCCCCGCGGTGCTCGTCGGGGACCGGCCCGCCCATCCTGAGGCGCCACCCTGCCGGCCACGGATCGGCCGAATCCGGCCGGACGGATCACCGGCCCGGCCGCTCGGCTCGTGGGGCTCCGCCGCGCGCCTCCCGGCGGGGCTGGGGGTGTCCTCGGGGCGGGGTCTTGGCTGTGCGGGTTGGTCCGCGGTGTCCCTCCGAGGCGTCTCCTCGGCGTCGCGCACCGAGGCACCGCTTCGTGACGTGAGGGTGGTTGCGCGCTCCTCCTGCGGGGACGCCCCGGAGCGCCCCCGCTCCCCCCGCGCATGCCAATGCCCCGCCTCCTGGGCCGGGAAGGAATGGCTGGGGTGGGGACACGCCGGAGTGTCCCCGCAGGAGGCGCGCGCAACCACCCTCCCCTTCTCGCAGCAGGCTCAGTGCGCGACGACGAGGAGACACTCCGGCGGGGCACCACCCCAACAGACCGACCCCGCCCAGGGGGAAAACCTGGCCGGACCCCGCCCGGGAGGGCAGCGGCGCCCCGCCCGCGAGGGTTCCCGGCATACTGAGCAGTCGGTAACCTGGCGCGCATGACGCTTCCCCCGCTCGCCGCCCGGCACTGTTGGCACGGAGCCATCAATCCGCTGCACTCCACGGTCTACTTCTCGCCGGACACCGCCAAGGAGTTCGCCGCCCTCGGGATCACCGACCCCGTCGCCGTCAACCTCGCCCACCGGTCCGCCGCCATGGGAGCCGTCGGCGCCGGCGCCGTGACGGCCGCCTTCTACAACTACCGGCACGACCTCGTGGCCCGGCACCTGCCCGCCGTCTGGGACGTCGCCACCCCCGAAGAGGTCCTCGCCGCCCGGCTGCGGACCGCCGACGCCACCCTGCGCCGGCTCCTCGGCACCGAGACCATCGAGTCGCCCGAGCTCGCAGAGGCCGCCGACCTGGCGATACGCGCGAGCGAGGGCTGTACCCGGCACGCCCGCGTCCTCTACGCGGCCCACGCCGACCTCCCCGTCCCCGAGCAGCCGCACCTGCGGCTCTGGCACGCCACCACTCTGCTGCGCGAGCACCGCGGCGACGGCCACCTCGCCGCCCTGCTCCTCGCGGACCTGGACCCGCTGGAGGCCCTGGTCAGCCACACCGCCACCGGCAAGGGCATGAGCCCCAAGTGGCTCAAGCGCATCCGCGGCTGGGAGCAGGCCGACCTGGACGCCGCCGCAGACCGGCTGCGCGCACGCGGCGTGCTCGACGCCGACGGGGCGCTCACCGAGCAGGGCGCCGCCCTGCGCGAGCGGCTGGAATCCGAAACCGACCGCCTCGACGTCGCCCCGTACGAACACCTCGGCGCGGCCGGCCTGGCCCGCCTCGCCGAGCTCGGCGGAGCCATCGTGCACAAGGCCATGGCCGCCGGAGCCTTCCCCCGGGACCTTCGCGGCTGACGGACGGCGGCAGGGCTCCCGCCGTCCGTCACCGCCACCTGCCACAATTGGCAGCCTTCCAGTGCAAACGAAGGCAGGCGGGACCCGATCGTGACGACGTCCATCGAAGGCAGGATCGCCGAGGAGCTCGGCGTACGGGAGCGGCAGGTCAAGGCCGCGGTGGAGCTGCTCGACGGCGGCTCCACCGTGCCGTTCATCGCGCGCTACCGCAAGGAAGCGACCGAGATGCTCGACGACGCCCAGCTGCGCACCCTCGAAGAGCGGCTGCGGTATCTGCGCGAGCTGGAGGACAGGCGCGCGGCGATCCTGGACTCCGTACGGGAGCAGGGCAAGCTCGACGCCGAGCTGGAGGCGCGGATCAACGCGGCCGACACCAAGGCCCGGCTGGAGGACATCTACCTCCCGTTCAAGCCCAAGCGGCGCACCAAGGCGCAGATCGCCCGCGAGGCCGGTCTGGAGCCGCTCGCCGAAGGGCTGCTGGCCGACCCGTCGGTGGAACCGGCCGCCGCGGCCGCCGCGTTCGTCGACGCCGACAAGGGCGTCGCCGACCCGGCCGCCGCCCTGGAGGGCGCCCGCGCCATCCTCACCGAGAAGTTCGCCGAGGACGCCGACCTCATCGGCGAACTGCGCGAGCGCATGTGGGGCCGCGGCCGGCTCGCCGCCAAGGTCCGCGAGGGCAAGGAGGAGGCGGGCGCCAAGTTCGCCGACTACTTCGACTTCACCGAGCCGTTCACCGCACTGCCCTCGCACCGCGTCCTGGCGATGCTGCGCGGCGAGAAGGAGGACGTCCTCACCCTGGAGCTTGAGCCGGAGGCCCGCGAAGACGCGGCGACCCCCGGCCCGTCCACCTACGAGGGCCTGATCGCCCGCCGCTTCGGCGTCGCCGACCGCGCCCGCCCTGGCGACAAGTGGCTCGCGGACACGGTCCGTTGGGCCTGGCGTACGAAGATCCAGGTGCACCTCGGCATCGACCTGCGGACGCGGCTGCGCGCCGCCGCCGAGGACGAGGCCGTACGGGTCTTCGCCTCCAACCTGCGCGACCTGCTGCTGGCGGCCCCCGCCGGCACCCGCGCCACCCTCGGGCTCGACCCGGGCTTCCGCACCGGCGTGAAGGTCGCCGTCGTCGACGCCACCGGCAAGGTCGTGGCCACCGACGTGATCTACCCGCACGTGCCCGCCAACAAGTGGGACGAGTCCCTCGCCAAGCTGGCCCGCCTCGCGAAGGAACACGCGGTCGAGCTGGTCGCCATCGGCAACGGCACGGCCTCCCGCGAGACCGACAAGCTCGCCGGGGACCTCATCACCCGCCACCCCGAGCTGGGGCTCACCAAGGTGATGGTCTCGGAGGCGGGCGCCTCCGTGTACTCGGCCTCCGCCTTCGCCTCGCAGGAACTGCCCGGCATGGACGTGTCCCTGCGCGGCGCGGTCTCCATCGCCCGCCGCCTCCAGGACCCCCTCGCCGAGCTGGTCAAGATCGACCCGAAGTCGATCGGCGTCGGCCAGTACCAGCACGACCTGTCCGAGGTGAAGCTGTCCCGCTCCCTCGACGCGGTCGTCGAAGACTGCGTGAACGGCGTCGGCGTGGACGTCAACACCGCCTCCGCCCCGCTGCTTTCGCGGGTGTCGGGCATCAGCGGCGGACTCGCCGAGAACATCGTCGCCCACCGCGACGCCAACGGCCCCTTCCGCAGCCGCAAGGGCCTCAAGGACGTGGCCCGCCTCGGCCCCAAGGCGTACGAGCAGTGCGCCGGCTTCCTCCGCATCCGCGGCGGGGACGACCCGCTGGACGCCTCCGCCGTGCACCCCGAGGCCTACCCGGTGGTCAGGTCCATGGGCAAGACCGCGGGCGGCGAGGTGGCGGCCCTGATCGGCAACACCTCCGTACTGCGCTCCCTGCGCCCCGAGCAGTTCGTCACCGAGGCCTTCGGTCTGCCCACGGTCACCGACATCCTGCGCGAGCTGGAGAAGCCGGGCCGGGACCCGCGCCCCGCCTTCAAGACGGCCACCTTCAAGGAAGGCGTGGAGAAGATCGGGGACCTGGCGCCCGGGATGATCCTGGAGGGCGTCGTCACCAACGTGGCCGCCTTCGGCGCCTTCATCGACATCGGCGTCCACCAGGACGGCCTGGCGCACGTCTCGGCCCTGTCGAAGACCTTCGTCAAGGACCCGCGGGACGTGGTCAAGCCGGGCGACATCGTCCGCGTGAAGGTCATGGACGTGGACATCCCGCGCAAGCGGATCTCGCTGACGCTGCGGCTGGAGGACGAGACCGACCGCCCGGCGGCCGGCGCCCCGAGGCAGGAACGACAGGAGCGGCAGGACCGCCGGTCCGGCGGCCGCCCGCCGCAGCAGCGCGGCGGTGGCGATGGCGGCCAGGGCCGGCGCGGTGGCGGTCAGGGTCAGGGCCAGGGCCAGCGCGGTCAGGGTCAGCGGCAGGGCGGCGCCCCGGCCCCGGCCCCCGCCAACAGCGCGATGGCCGACGCCCTGCGTCGCGCCGGTCTCACCGGCCCGGAGGAGCGCCGCAAGCGGTAGGCGGTGTCCCGCGTGGACAGGCATGCGGAATGGCCGAATACGGTCCCCACCAGGGGAGTTGTGTTGCCAATGGCCGTAGAAAATATGTAGGCATGGTGGAACGCCCGTTCGTCACTTCGGCGGACGGGCTTCCGCATTCCCCTCAGGACCGCATTCCCCGAGGCCGGTTTGAAGGCACAGGACACCATGCCCATGCCCCCGCACGCCTACAGACGTTGCCCGAGAAAGGGTCCGAAGAGGGATCACATGTCCCACCGGCAAGTCAGTCTGCGCAAAAGGTGCGAGAACATTCTCGGCCATCTGGAATTGCCCCATCCGTTCTCGCTCGATGAGCTCTGCAATCGAATAGCCGAGCAGCGCGGCCGCCCCATCCGGCTCCACCCACTCCCCAAAGAGGCCGCGGAGACGGGCGTTTGCGGGCTCTGGGTGGGCACCGCCAGCGTCGATTACGTCTTCTACGAGGCCCAGACCACCCCGCTGCACCGGGAGCACATCGTGCTCCACGAACTCGGCCACATCCTCTTCGGTCACCACTCGGTGGAAGCCGAGGAGGCCGACGGGAACGACGGCCGGGCCCCGACCGTCCTCGGGCGCACCAACTACACCACCCGCCAGGAGCAGGAGGCGGAGATGCTCGCCAGCATGATCCGCATCCGCACGGCGAACACCGCTGCGCACGGGACCGCGGTGCGGCCGCGCGGCACCCTGGCCCGGCTGGAGTCCGCCATGGGGTACGAGCGGAGGAACGATGGCAGCTGACCTGACCGCATTCGGCAACTGGCTCGCCGTCCCCAGCGTCGTGTGCCTGTGGATCGCGCTCCTGCTCCGCGCCCCCGGCGCCCTGCGCTCCCCGCAACAGCGCGGACTGTGGCTGGCGGTGGCCACCGCGGCCGCCGCGATGACCCTGAACCTGCCCGACGTGGTCGCGTACGCCATGCGCCGCGGCCCGGACTACGCCCACGGCATCGGGCTCTTCCGCAACTTCACCGGGGTGCTGTCGGCGGGCGCCGTGCTCTACTTCGTGGCCGCCACCACCCGGGGTCGCCGGCTCCAACTCGCCTCCGGCGTCGCGACCGTGGGGTGGCTCGCCGCGCTCCTCGCCCTGGACGCGGCCGCCCCCGCGCACGGTAGCCACACCATGCCGCCGGTCGGCGACCCGGTGCCGTCCCTCGCGTACTGGCTGGTGCTGATCTCCGCGCACCTGGTCGCCAACACCGTCTGCGTGGCCCTGTGCTGGCGCTACAGCCGCCGTACCGAGAGCCGGGGGCTGGCCGCCGGGCTGCGGCTGTTCGGACTCGGCACCGCGCTCGCCGGCCTGTTCTGGTTCGCGTACCTGCTCAAGGGCCTGTTCGGCAGCACCTGGGCGATGCCCGCCCTGCCGCTGCTGATGAACCTGCACGGCCTGCTGCGGGCCGCCGCGATCCTGGTGCCGACGCTGTTCACCTTCCGCCGCGGCGCCGCCGACATCGCCACCGCGTGGCGGCTGTGGCCGCTGTGGCGCGACCTGGTGCAGGCCGTCCCGCACGTGGCCCTCAACAAGCCGAGGGCCGGCCGGGTGGTGGAGCTGCTGTGGCCGCCCGTCCCGCGCAACCTGCTCGTCTACCGCAAGGTCATCGAGACGCGCGACGCGATCCTGATCCTGGGGGAGTACGTCGCCCCGGGCGCCCTGGAACAGGCCCGCGGCCAGGTCGCCGGACGCGGGGTCCCCGAGCAGCGGCGCACCGCGGCCGCGCTGGCCTCCGTACTGCGGGAGGCGCGGCAGGCGAAGCTCGACGGACTTCCCGGGCAGGCGGGCGAGGCGGCCGCGCTGGAACTGCCGGCCGCGATCCAGACCACGAAGGCGGACGGCGACCTGGCGGACGAGGCGGCCTTCCTCGTCGATGTCGCCCAGGAATACGCCGCCGCAACCAGCAGGAAGTGAACCCGTCTTGACGACGTCGACGATGACCGTACTGATCACCGGAGCGAGCGCCGGACTGGGCGCGGCCTTCGCGCGCGGCTTCGCCGCCAAGGGCTGCGACCTGGTCCTCGTGGCCCGCGACAAGGACCGCCTCGACGCCCTCGCCGAGGACCTGGGTCGGGAGTTCGGCGCGGCCTGCGAGGTGCTGCCGGCCGACCTCCTGGACCCGGCGCAGTGCGCCTCGGTCGCCGAGCGGCTCGCCGACCGGGACCGGCCCGTGGACGTCCTGGTCAACAACGCGGGCTTCGGGCTTCCGGCGCCGTTCCCGTACAGCCCGGTGGAGGACGAGGAACGGATGCTGGACCTGCTGGTCAAGGTCCCGCTCCGGCTCACCCACGCCCTCCTGCCGGGCCTGCGCGCACGACGCCGGGGGGCCGTCCTCAACGTCTCCTCGGTGGCGTCGCTGCTGCCCACGGGGACCTACGGCGCGGCCAAGGCCTGGATCACCGCCTTCAGCGAATCCCTCCGCGTGGACATGGAGCCGTACGGCGTCCGCGTCCTGGCGGTGGTCCCCGGCTTCACCCGCACCGAGTTCCAGGAGCGGGCCGGCATGGACGTCAGCGCGCTGCGCGACGCGGTCTGGCTGGAACCGGAGGCCGTGGTCGCCCGGGCCCTGAAGGACCTCGCGCTGCGCCGCCCGCTGAGCATCACGGGCCGCCGCTACCAGGCGTACGCCCTCGCGGTCCGCCACCTCCCGCGTGGGTTCGTGGCCCGCAAGATGGCGCGCAAGCGGCGTGCCCCCGCCGGCGGGCCGGACGAGAGCTGAAAGCTGCCGCGGCACGCCGATGCGCGGACCGGTGACGGTCCGCGCAGGGCGTGCTGTGCAGGGGACGAATCAGTGGCCGTAACCGCCGTGGCCGCCGTTACCGCCGTGGCCGCCCCAACCGCCGTGGCCGCCGTGGCCGTGGCGGTGTCCGCCCCAGCCGTTGTCGTCGTCATCGTCGTGGTCCCAGCCGCCGTGACGCCAGCCGCTCTTGTGATGGCCGTAGTCGTCATCGTCATCGTCACCGCAGCCGCCACCGTTGACGTAGCTGACGGGCTGGGCCGGGGCTGCCGCCGAGGCGGTGCCCGCCGTGCCGAGTGCGGCCCCGCCGGCCATCAGGAGACCGGCGGCGGAAGCCACGAAGAGGCGCTTCGCTCGCTGTGCATGCATGAGAATTCCCTTTCCTTCCACCCACTCGCACCCCTTCGGGGCGTCGGGAGGCGGAACCGCGGCCGCAGAGTGAGAATGCGCAGCGCGGGTCGGATACAGGGCCGCGGGAAGTGCGGAAGCACATGTCCGGTCACCCCTGGCAACGTGGGACTCAGGCCATGGGGACGTGCTCCGCGGTTGCGGCTCTCACCCACAAAGGCTAGTCGCGCACGAGCCGGTCGGCACCTTGAGATCCGGCTGATCCGAAAGGGACGGCCTACAGCTCGACGACCTTGCCGCCCGAGACCTCCAGGCGGCGGGTCACCTGAACGGCGTCCAGCATGCGGCGGTCGTGGGTGACCAGCAGGAGGGTGCCCTCGTAGGACTCCAGGGCGGATTCCAGCTGCTCGATCGCCGGGAGGTCCAGGTGGTTGGTCGGCTCGTCCAGGACCAGCAGGTTCACCCCACGGCCCTGGAGCAGGGCCAGCGCCGCGCGGGTGCGCTCGCCCGGGGAAAGGGTGGCCGCCGGGCGCAGGACGTGGGCCGCCTTCAGGCCGAACTTGGCCAGCAGCGTACGGACTTCCGCCGGCTCGGTGTCCGGGACCGCCGCGCAGAAGGCCTCCAGCAACGGCTCGTCGCCGAGGAACAGGCCGCGCGCCTGGTCCACTTCGCCGACCAGGACGCCGGAGCCGAGGGTGGCGGAGCCGGAGTCCGGGGTGAGCCGGCCCAGCAGCACGGCCAGCAGGGTGGACTTGCCGGCGCCGTTGGCCCCGGTGATCGCCACCCGGTCCGCCCAGTCGATCTGCAGACTGGCCGGGCCGAAGGCGAAGTCCCCGCGCTTGACGGCCGCCTCGCGCAGGGTGGCCACCACCGAGCCGGAACGCGGGGCCGCCGCGATCTCCATGCGCAGCTCCCACTCCTTGCGCGGCTCGTCGACGACCTCCAGCCGCTCGATCGCCCGCTGCGTCTGGCGGGCCTTCGCGGCCTGCTTCTCGCTGGACTCGCCGCGCAGGTTCTTGCCGATCTTGTCGTTGTCGCTCGCCTTGCGGCGGGCGTTGCGCACGCCCTTGTCCATCCAGTTGCGCTGCATCTGCGCCCGGCCTTCGAGCGCGGACTTCTTGCCCGCGTACTCCTCGAACTCCTCGCGGGCGTGCGACCGGGCCCGCTCGCGCTCCTCCAGGTAGGACTCGTACCCGCCGCCGTAGAGGTTGATCTGCTGCTGCGCCAGGTCCAGTTCGAGGACTTTGGTGACCGTCCGCGTCAGGAACTCGCGGTCGTGACTGATCACGATCGTGCCCGCGCGCAGTCCCGTCACGAAGCGCTCCAGCCGCTCCAGACCGTCCAGGTCCAGGTCGTTGGTGGGCTCGTCGAGGAGGAAGACGTCGTAGCGGGACAGCAGCAGCGAGGCGAGGCCCGCGCGGGCCGCCTGGCCGCCGGAAAGCGCCGTCATGGGCAGGTCCAGACCCACGGTGAAGCCGAGGTCGGCGGCGACCTCCTCGGCCCGCTCGTCGAGGTCCGCGCCACCGAGGTCCAGCCACCGGTCCAGCGCGGTCGCGTACGCGTCGTCCGCGCCCGGCTCCCCGTCCACCAGGCCCTGCGTCGCCGCGTCGAGCTCCGCCTGCGCGGCGGCCACGCCGGTGCGCCGCGCCAGGAACTCCCGTACGGACTCCTCCGGGCGACGCTCCGGCTCCTGCGGGAGGTGACCGACGGCGGCGGTGGGCGGGGAGAGGCGCAGCTCACCGGTCTCGGGGGTGTCCAGCCCGGCGAGCAGGCGCAGCAGGGTGGACTTCCCGGCGCCGTTGACGCCGACGAGACCGATGACGTCGCCGGGCGCGACGACGAGGTCGAGATCGGCGAAGAGCGTGCGCTCACCGTGCGCGGCGGTGAGCTTCTTGGCGACGAGGGTTGCAGTCATGATCTGCCGATCCTATCGGGCCCGACCGGACCACCTCCGCCGTCGATCACCCGTCGACACCCGCCGATCAGCTGCCGATCACCCGCAGTCCGGCCCACAGCGCCGTCACGGCGGCGGCGAGGGCGAGCGGGGTGGTGATCAGGCCGAGTCGGGTGAAGTCGGACACGGAGACGCGCACGGCGTGTGCCTGGAGGACCCGGCGCCACAGCAGGGTGGCCAGCGAGCCCGCGTAGGTCAGGTTCGGGCCGATGTTCACGCCGATCAGCACGGCCAGCACCGGTCCCGCCCCGCCGGGCGCGGCCAACGGGAGCAGGGCGAGCACGGCGGGCAGGTTGTTGATCAGGTTGGCCAGTACGGCGGCCACGGCGGCGGTCGCCAGCAGCGCGGGCAGGGAATTCCCGGCCGGCAGCACCCGGGCCAGCCCGTCGCCCAGCCCGTGGTCCACCACCGCCCCCACGACGACCCCGAGGGCCAGTACGAACAGGCAGAACGCGGGCGCCGTCGAGGCGATGACCCGACGCGGTGTCGTCTCCCGGCGCCGTAGGGCCCGTACGGCCAGCACGGCGGTGCCCGCCAGGGCCGCCCAGGCGGGACTCGCCCCGGCGAAGGAGGCGAGGGCGAAACCGGCCAGGGTCAGCAGGAGCACGGCGAGCGCGAAACGAGGCAGCGGCGGGTGCTCCCCGGGCACCGGGACGTGCTCGGGCGGAGCCGCCAGATCGGCGCGGAAACAGCGTCGGAACACCGCGTACTCGACCCCGATCGCGACCAGCCAGGGCAGGGTCATGAGGGCCGCGAAGCGGGTGAAGGAGAGGCCGCTCGCGGTGAAGGCGAGCAGGTTGGTGAGGTTGGACACGGGCAGGAGCAGCGAGGCCGAGTTCGCGAGGTGCGCGGTGGCGAGGACGTGCGGCCGGGGCCGGGCCCCGAGCCGGGCCGTCGTCGCCAGTACCACCGGGGTCAGCAGCACGACCGTCGCGTCCAGGCTCAGCGCGGCGGTGACCACCGAGGCCACCGCGAACACCCCGCCGAGCAGGGCCGTCGGCCCCCGATCGGCGGCACGCCGGGCCACAGCGGCTCCGGCGGCCCGGAAGAGTCCCTCGTCGGCGCAGAGCCGGGCCAGGGCCAGCACCACCGCCAGGAACCCGACCACGGGCAGGAGGTCGCGCACCTGCGCCCAGGCGTCCGCGGGCGACACCACCCCGAGGGCGACGAGCAGCGCTGCCGCCGGGACGGCGGCGGTGGCCTCGGGCAGACCGCGCGGCCGGAACACGGCGAAGGCGAGCACCCCGAGGAGGAGGGCGGCCGACAGGGACTCGGCGGCGAGGGCGTTCAGGGGGTACTCCGGAGGGGTGGCGCGGTGACCTCGACAGGATGACATCGGGGCGCCCGGCCGCCCGCACCGGGGTCGGACGGGCAGCGCGGCAGCCCGCGTGGCGGGCGTGGCGGGCATGGCGGGATAGGTGGGAAGCACGTCATTGCGGCCATCCCACGCCGCGGCCCACCATGAGGCCATGACGTGGTCGCCGCGAAACGTGCTCGTCGTCCTCTACGACGGGGTGCAGAGCCTGGACGTGACCGGGCCGGTGGAGGTGTTCGCCGCGATCGCCCGGTTCCCCGGGCGGGAGGGGTACGCGATCCGGACGGTGTCGCCGGGAGGCGCGCCCGTGCGGACGAGCAGTGGGCTGACGCTGGTGCCCGACGGGGACCTGGAGGGCGCCCGGCCGGGAGCCGGGACCACACTGCTCGTGCCCGGTGGCCGGTACCGGGGCGACTTCGAGCCTCGGCTCACCGACTGGCTCCGCGCCCACGGGGGTGCCGCGGAGCGGCTGGTGTCCGTGTGCACGGGCGGGCTGCTGCTGGCGGAGGCCGGGCTGCTGGACGGGCGGCGGGCGACGACGCACTGGGACGTGTGCGACCGGATGGCGCGGGACTACCCGGCCGTCGTGGTGGAGCCGGACCCCATCTACGTACGGGACGGTCCGGTGGCGACCTCGGCCGGGGTGACGGCGGGGATCGACCTCGCGCTCGCGCTGGTGGAGGAGGACCACGGGCGGGAGGTCGCGCTGACGATCGCCCGACACCTGGTCGTGTTCCTGCGCAGGCCCGGCAACCAGGCGCAGTTCAGTGCGCAGCTGGCGGCGCAGACGGCGGCGCGTGATCCCTTGCGGGAGGTCCAGCAGTGGATCACGGAACACCCGGACTCCGACCTGAGCGTGGACACCCTCGCGGCCCGCGCCCGGCTCTCCCCGCGGCACTTCGCCCGTGCCTTCCAGGCGGAGACGGGGGTGACACCGGGCCGGTACGTGGAACGGGTCCGCGTCGAACACGCCCGCCGTCTGCTGGAGGAGAGCGTGGACGGGGTCGCCCAGATATCCCGCGCCTGCGGCTACGGCACGCCGGAGGCCCTGCGGCGCGCCTTCGTGAAGACCCTGGGCCAATCCCCGGCCGAATACCGCCGCCGCTTCGGCCCGCCCCACCGCTAGCCGGGGCCGGGGCCGGGGCCGGGGCCGGGGCCGGGGCCGGGGCCGGGGCCGGGGCCGGGGCCGGGGCCGGGGCCGCTGCGCGGAGCCGTTCCCCACCCCGCCCCTTCCCGAAACCGGGGCTGCGCCCCGGACCCCCCTCGGGGCTGCGCCCCGGACCCCTTCGGGGCTGCGCCCCGGACCCCTTCGGGGCTGCGCCCCGAAAGGAACACCCGCCCCGGCAGGGGGCGGGGTCGTGATTCGTCTACCGCTCCGGAGGAGCCATGCAGATCGCCGTACTGCTCTACGACCGCTTCACCGCCCTCGATGCCATCGGGCCCTTCGACACCCTCGGGCGGCTCGCCGACGCCGAAGTGGTGTTCGTGTCCGAGCGGCCCGGGCCCGTGCGGACCGACAACGGGTCGCTCGCGCTCGTCGCCGACAAGGGGCTCGACGAGGTGACCCGGCCCGACATCGTCATCGTGCCCGGTGGGCCGCACCCCGAGCTGGAGATGGAGAACCCCGTCGTGATGGAGTGGCTGCGCATGGTCGACGCCACCACCACCTGGACCACCTCCGTGTGCACCGGGTCCCTGCTGCTGGCAGCCGCGGGACTGCTCAACGGGCGGCGGGCCGCAGGCCACTGGATGTTCCTGGACCAGCTGCCGAAGTTCGGGGCCGAGCCCACCGGGGAGCGGGTGGTGTTCGACGGGAAGTACGTCACCGCCGCCGGGGTGTCCTCGGGGATCGACATGGGGCTCACCCTGCTCGGCAAGATCGCCGGTGACGAGTACGCCCAGGCCGTCCAGCTGATGACCGAGTACGACCCCCAGCCGCCCTACGACGCCGGTTCACCGGACAAGGCCCCGGCCGGCATCGTCGCGATGCTGCGGGCGAACAACCCGCTGGTGTAGCTCACGGTGTCCATGTGAACTTCGGCGGGCGGCGCTCCAGGAACGCGGCGACACCCTCGGCGGCGTCGTCGCTTCCGGCCGCCTGGCCGTCCCAGTGGCCGTCCCGGTCCGTCCGGCCGTCCGCGAACTCCTTGGCCGCCGCCTGCGTCAGTTGTGACCGCGAGGCCAGGATCCGGGTGAACTCGGCGACCCGCTCGTCCAGTTGCCCGGCCGGCAGCAGCTGGTTCAGGAACCCGGCGCGCAGCGCCTGCTCCGCACCGATCAACTCCGCGGAGAAGAGCAGGTACTTGGCCCAGGCCGGCCCGACCAGAGCCGCCAGCCGCCGGGTGGAGGACGCCGGGTAGACGATGCCCAGCTTGGCCGGGGTCACCCCGAAGGACGCCCCCTCCTCCGCGAACCGCAGGTCACAGGCGGCCGCGAGCTGGCTGCCGCCGCCCACGCAGAACCCGCGGACCACCGCCAGCGTCGGCTTCGGGAAGGCGGCCAGCGCCTCCTCGGCCGTGACGGCGAGCGCCCGTGGGTCCTCGTCCCCGGTCAGCGAGGAGATGTCCGCGCCCGCGCAGAACGTGGGTCCGGCCCCGGTCAGTACGAGCACCCGTACGGCCGGATCCTCCGCCAGGCCCGTCAGCAGCTCCGGGAGCGCCCGCCACATCGCCGCCGTCATGGCGTTGCGCTTGGCGGGGTGCGAGATGACCACGGTGGCGACCCCGTCGGCGACCGTGTGGAGGAGTGCGGAGTCCCCGGCTGCGTTCATGCGCCGGATGCTATCCCGGGGCGACGATCCTATGATCAAGGGAGTCCGTCCGGGGGGTGCTGAAAGGGGCACGTCCGTGGGCGAAGAACCGCAGCGCGAACCGCAGCGCGAGACGCGGCGACAACCGCGGCGCGAACAGCAGCGGGACAAGGAGCAGCTGAGTCGGAGTTTCGGGTGGTTGGCCCTGCTCGGGGTGTTCCTCGTGCTGGCCGGCCTCGTCGGGCTCGTGTACACCGGCCTGGCCACGCTGACCTCGATGTTCCTCTTCGGCTGGCTGCTGTTGATCGGTGGTGTCGTGGGCCTGCTCCAGGCCGTGCAGTCGCGCCACGGCAACTACTTCTGGCTCGCCGTCATCGTGGCGGCGATCAACCTGGCGGCCGGCTTCGTGGTCCTGCGCCGCCCCGAGGCGAGCGCCGAGGCGCTGACCATGTTCGCCGCGCTGCTCTTCCTCACGGGCGGGGTGTTCCGGCTGGTCGGCGCCCTCGTGGTGCGCGGTGCGAACTTCGGGCTCTCGCTCGTCCAGGGTGCCTTCGGCGTCCTGCTGGGCGTCCTGATCCTGTCGAGCTGGCCGGGCAGCAGTCTGTACGTGATCGGAACCTTCTTCTCCCTCGCCCTCCTGTTCGACGGCCTGAGTCTGGTGGCCCAGGGAATGGGAGCCCGCCGCATCCTGGGGTTGGTCAGGCAGGACGAGGTGGGCGCGGGGGGCGAGGGGTCGGACGCGACGGACGGTGCGGCCGAGAAGCGTCCGACAGGAGATCAGGAACAGTCGAACAACTGACTCTGTCATACGCCAGTGGTCAGAAAGTGTCCGATTGATGCTGACTTCTGGTCAGCGGTTCGGTGTGGACCAGCCCGTTCCCCACTCTTGACGCGTGGAGACGATCGAGCGCGAAGACGGGGGACGGAAGATGGATGTCAGCGGGAGCGTCCCGCCGGCCAAGGAAGCGGATCCCGGGGTGCCGGCCGACCCCCTCGCGTACGAAGGTGTGTGGAGGTTCACCGCTCCCGCCGTAGAAGAATCCGTTCCGCAGGCCCGGCGCGCGGTCCGTGACCTGCTCGGGCGCCAAGGGGTTCCGGCCCATCAGGACCTCGTCTACTCCCTGCTGCTGATCGTCTCCGAACTGGTGACGAACTCGGTCCGGCACGCCGCCCTGCTGTCGCCCGAGGTCGCGGTCGAGGTGGCGATCGGACGGGCGTGGGTACGGGTGGCCGTCGAGGACAACCACCCGTACCGCCCCAAGGCCCTGGAGGCCGATTTCGGCCAGACCGGCGGCCGGGGCCTGCTCCTGGTAAAGGAGATCACGCTGGAGGCCGGCGGGGTCTGCGACGTCGAGCACACCTCGACCGGCGGCAAGGTCATCTGGGCGGCGCTGCCGCTCACCACGCCGGGCAGCCCCGCGCCGACCCCGGTCGGCTGACGGACGTACGACGGGTTACCAGCCCGCCGCGTCGCCCGTCAGCTCACGGATCGCCGGTCGCGCCGCGTCCAGTACGGTCATGAACCAGGCCGAGAACGGCAGTTCGGCGTGCTGCTTGGCCAACTCCTCGGCGGTGACGAAGGCGGTGTCCGCGATCTCCTCCGGATCGGGTCGCACCGCGGCCTGCGCGAGTCCCACGAACAGGTGGTTGAACTCCTGCTCCACCAGGCCCGATGCGGGGTCCGGGTGGTTGTAGCGCACGGTTCCCGCCTCCGCGAGCAGCGAGGGCGAGAGCCCCAGCTCCTCGTGGGTCCGCCGGGCCGCCGCCGCGAACGGCGACTCCCCCGGATAGGGGTGACCGCAACAGGTGTTCGACCAGACGCCGGGGGAGTGGTACTTCCCGAGGGCCCGCTGCTGGAGCAGCAGACGGCCCTGCTCGTCGAAGAGGAACACCGAGAACGCCCGGTGCAGCTGCCCCGGCGCCTGATGGGCGGAGAGCTTCTCCGCCGTGCCGATGGTGTTGCCGGACTCGTCGACCAGTTCGAGCATGATCTGTTCTTGAGTGCCGGTGCCGTTGGACGCGCTGTTGGCGGCGGTGGCTGGTGTGGTCGGCATACCCATCCTTCGCTTCGGACTCCGGCCTTCAGTCTGCCGTACAAAAGAGGCTTGTCCCCACTTCGAAGATCTGTCCAGGGCCGCCCCCCGCCGCGTGCCGGGCGACGGGGGGCGGAAGATCAGACTCCGAACGGGGCCGGATAGGTGATCGTGCCCGTCGGAACCGGGACGGAATCGTCCAGCACCAGCGCCATCATCGCCTCGTCCGGCACCTCGAAGGGCGCCCGGATCCCGAAGTGCGACGCCGGTACGAAACCGAAGCGCGGGTAGTACTCCGGGTGCCCGAGGACGAGGACCAGCGATTCCCCGCGCTCCTTGGCCGCCGCGAGCAGCGCCCGTACGACCGCGCTGCCCGCGCCCGAGCGTTGGAGCGCGGGATCGACCGCGACCGGGGCGAGCGCGAGCGCCCGTACCCCGTCCACCTCGCAGGCGGTGAGCAGCGCGTGAGCCACCACCGACCCGTCCGGGCCCTCGGCCACGTACGACAGCTCGGGCAGCCAGGAGCCGTCCGCGCGCAGCGCGTCCACGAGATCCGCCTCCAGCGGGGTCTCGAAGGCCGCCAGGTTGACGTCCCGTACGGCGGCCACGTCGGCCGCCGTCTCCCGTCGGGCCGGCCAGGCGTCGCCGTCCCCGGCGGTCACCGGGCGCAACACGTATCCGGTGTACCCGTACTCGTGTCCGTGCCGGGCCCGTACGTCGAGTTCCTCGCGCGTGGCTGCCAGCGCGGCCTCCGTCGCCGGGGAGTCGGCGCCCGGGTGGGTGCGGACCCGCTCGGCGAGCGGGCCGTAGTACTCGGCCCAGTCGGAGTCGGGCAGGTGGTGCACGCCGAGCACCCGGTACCCGGCGGCCTGGGCGGCGGCGAGGTTCCCGGCGGTGGAGCGCAGCGGGCACTCCTTGTCCCAGAAGGCGCGCGCCCCGGCGGACGGCTCGTCGACGGTCCACTGGCACTCGGTCAGCACGATCGTGCCGCCCGGGGCGAGCAGCCGCCGCCACCGCGCGAGCGCGGTGTCGAAGCCGACGATGTAGGCGGAACCCTCCGCCCACACGAGGTCGAAGGAGCCGTCCGGGAACTCCTCGGCGGGCAGCGCGCCCATGTCCGCGCGGACGGTGCGGACCCGGTCGTCGAGCCCGCGGGCCGCGGCGGCCGTGCGGAGCTCGTCGAGGAAGGGGGCGTGCAGGTCGACGGCGGTCACCTCGGCGCCGGTCGCCCCCGCCTCGGCTGCCAGCAGCAGGGCGCTGCGGCCCGGACCGCAGCCCAGGTCGAGGACGCGCGGCCGCTCGGGCAGCGGTCCGCACAGGGACAGCAGGTGACGGGTGCTCGCGTCGGAGCCGGGAGCCTGCCGGGGCAGGCCGTGGTGCAGGGTGAAGAACGCCTCGATGAAGGCGGAAGTGGTCGTGTTCGTGATGTCGGTCAACGTGAACCCTCGGAAAGGGGGCTCCGGCCGATCGGGGGGCCTGTCGGTGGTGTGATCAGGCCCGGTGGTCGGATGCCCGGAAGGAATGGGGGACGTACCGGAGTTCGCCGCGCTCGGCCGCGACCACTACGACGGTCATCAACCCACCTCTTCCTCACTCGTTCACGTGCAGGGCGTGTCCACCGTAACATCCGGGCCGTTTGTGGTACCGGCCATGATCGTCAATGATGGCCCGGCAGTACGGCTTCGACAGGGCCCGACGCCCGGGGATATTCCGCTTATCAGGGCGTAAACGGGTGGTGAACCCCTGCTTCCATTCATCCGATAGCCTCAGCCGACGTGCCGCGCCCCCGCGAGGGTGCCCGTCCGCAATCCGTTTCAAGGAGTGAGTTCGTCTGCCGACCGTCATCCTCACCGGCCTGCCGGTCCCCGGATCACCGCTCGCCGGCGAGCTGCGCTCCCTCGGCTTCGACGTCCGCCCCGCCGCCGGTCCCCAGGACACCGCCGCCGTGCTCGCCGGCGTACCCGCCGACCAGCGCGTGGCCGTCGTGGACAGTGCCTTCGTCGGACACGTGCACGCGCTGCGCCTCGCGCTGACCGACCCGCGCTTCGAGGCCTGCGCCGTCACCGGCGCCCTCTCCGTCCAGCCCGGCGCCCGCGCGGCCCTCGACCGCGCCGCCGCCCTGGCCCCCGACGGCTCCGGCCCCTACGCGGACCGGCTCGCCGCCGCCGTCGAGGCCGCCGGGGCCACCGTGCAGCGCCCCGAGCTGGGCACCCTCGTCGCCGCCGTCCCCGCTACCGCGGAGGAACGGGACGCGGCGAGCGCCGCCGTCGCCGCCGTGGACGACGAGGCCGTACGGCTGCGGACCGCCGTGAAGTCCCGCGACGGGTTCTTCACCACCTTCTTCATCAGCCCGTACTCGCGCTACATCGCCCGCTGGTGCGCGCGGCGCGGCCTGACCCCGAACCAGGTCACCACCGCCTCGCTGATCACCGCGCTGATCGCGGCCGGCTGCGCCGCCACCGGCGAGCGCTGGGGCTACGTGGCGGCCGGTGTGCTGCTCCTCGTCTCCTTCGTACTGGACTGCACCGACGGGCAGCTCGCCCGCTACTCGCTCCAGTACTCGACGATGGGCGCCTGGCTGGACGCCACCTTCGACCGCGCGAAGGAGTACTCCTTCTACGCGGGCCTCGCGCTCGGAGCCGCCAGGAACGAAGACGACGTCTGGGCCCTGGCCGTCGGCGCGATGGTCCTCATGACCTGCCGGCACGTCGTGGACTTCTCGTTCAACGAGGCCAACCACGACGCCACCGCCAATACGAGTCCCACGGCCGCCCTGTCCGACAAGCTCGACAGCGTCGGCTGGACGGTCTGGGTCCGCCGGATGATCATCCTCCCCATCGGGGAGCGCTGGGCCATGATCGCGGTGCTGACCGCCGCGACCACCCCCCGGATCGTCTTCTACGCCCTGCTCGTCGGCTGCGCGTTCGGCGCCCTCTACACCACCGCCGGCCGGGTGCTGCGCTCCCTGACCCGCAAGGCGAGGCGCACGGACCGGGCCGCCCAGGCCCTCGCCGACCTCACCGACTCCGGCCCGCTCGCCGAGCTCCAGGCGCGGCTGCTGCGCGGCCGCGCCGGGACCTTCGGATCGGTGTACGTCGCCGCCCTCGGCGCGCTGCTGATGACCGGGGCCGCCCTCTACCTGCCGTTCGGCGACCGCCGGCTGATCGCCGTCGCCGTGATCTACGTCATGACCGCCGGCCTGGCCGTCGCGGCCCCGCTCAAGGGCGCACTCGACTGGTTGATCCCGCCGCTGTTCCGGGCCGCCGAGTACGTGACGGTCCTCGCGCTCGCCGCCAAGGCGGACGTCCCCGGTGCCCTTCCCGCGGCATTCGGCCTGATCGCGGCGGTCGCCTACCATCACTACGACACGGTGTACCGCATTCGCGGCGGCACCGGAGCGCCCCCGCACTGGCTGGTGCGGACGATCGGCGGCCATGAAGGCCGGGTCCTGCTGACCACGGTCCTCGCCGCCGTCCTCGTGGGGCGCGCATCGGACTTCCCCGTCGCGCTCACGGTCCTGGCCGTGTTCGTGGCACTCGTGGTGCTCGCGGAGAGCATCCGGTTCTGGGTCTCCTCCGGGGCACCCGCCGTACATGACGAAGGAGAACCAGCATGATCGGCCTTGTACTCGCTGCCGGTGCCGGACGCCGCCTGCGTCCCTACACCGACACCCTGCCCAAGGCCCTCGTGCCCGTCGGCCCCGAGGGCGACGAGGAGAGCCTGACGGTTCTCGACCTGACCCTCGGCAACTTCGCCGAGGTCGGCCTCACCGAGGTCGCCATCGTCGTCGGCTACCGCAAGGAAGCCGTCTACGAGCGCCGGGAGGCCCTGGAGGCCAAGTACGGCGTCAAGATCACGCTGATCGACAACGACAAGGCCGAGGAGTGGAACAACGCCTACTCCCTGTGGTGCGCGCGTGACGTCCTCAAGCAGGGCGTGATCCTCGCCAACGGCGACACCGTCCACCCGGTCTCGGTGGAGAGGACGCTGCTCGCCGCCCGCGGCAACGGCCAGAAGATCATCCTCGCCCTCGACACGGTCAAGAACCTGGCCGACGAGGAGATGAAGGTCGTCACCGCAGATGGTCAGGGCGTCCGCAAGATCACCAAGCTGATGGACCCGGCCGACGCCACCGGCGAGTACATCGGTGTCACCCTCATCGAGCCCGAGGCCGCCGAGCAGCTGACCGAGGCGCTGAAGACCACCTTCGAGCGCGACCCCGACCTCTACTACGAGGACGGCTACCAGCAGCTCGTCAACGACGGCTTCACGATCGACGTGGCCCCCATCGGCGACGTCAAGTGGGTCGAGATCGACAACCACGACGACCTCGCCAAGGGCCGGACGATCGCATGCCAGTACTGACGAGGCTCATCCCCTCGCCCGTCGTCGTCGACATCAGTCGCGGGGCGATGGACGACCTGGCCGGCCTCCTGGCCGACCAGCGGATCTCCGCCTCCGGCAAGCTGGCCATAGCGATCAGCGGGGGCTCCGGCGTGGCGCTGCGCGCCAGGTTGGAGCCCGTCCTGCCGCACGCCGACTGGTACCCGGTCGTCGACGGCACCATCGACTCCGCGGTCAAGCTGGCCGACGACATAAAGGGCCGCCGCTACGACGCCGTCGTGGGCCTGGGCGGCGGCAAGATCATCGACGTCGCGAAGTACGCCGCGGCGCGGGTCGGTCTGCCCATGGTGGCCGTCGCCACCAACCTCTCGCACGACGGCATCTGCTCGCCGGTGTCCATCCTGGACAACGACAACGGCCGCGGCTCCTACGGCGTCCCCACCCCGATCGCCATGGTGATCGACCTCGATGTGATCAAGGACGCCCCGGTACGGTTCATCCGCGCCGGCATCGGCGACGCGATCTCCAACATCTCGGCCATCGCCGACTGGGAGCTCTCCCACGAGATCACCGGCGAGCCCGTGGACGGCCTGGCCGCCGCCATGGCCCGTACCGCGGGCGAGTCCGTGCTGCGCCACCCCGGCGGCTGCGGGGACGACGAGTTCCTCACCGTGCTCTCCGAGGGGCTGGTGCTCTCCGGCATCGCCATGTCGATCAGCGGGGACAGCCGCCCCTCGTCCGGCGCCTGCCACGAGATCAGCCACGCCTTCGACCTGCTCTACCCGGGGCGCTCCGCGCTCCACGGCGAGCAGGTCGGCCTCGGCGCCGCCTTCGCGATGCACCTGCGGGGGGCCAAGGAGCAGTCCGGGCTCTTCGTGGAGGTGCTGCGCCGGCACGGTCTTCCGGTGGGGCCCGAGGAGATCGGCTTCAGCGTCGACGAGTTCGTCGCGGCCGTCGAGTACGCCCCCCAGACCCGCCCGGGACGCTTCACGATCCTGGAACACCTCAACCTGTCCGTCGCCGAGATCAGGGACGCTTACTCCGACTATGCCAAGACCATCCGTAGCTGAACTCCGCCCCGTCGTTCACCCGGCGGGCGTCAAGGACCGGGTCAGTGGCGAGCACTGGGGCGGTCGCCTCTACATGCGCGAGATCTCGCTGCGCATCACCCGTCTCCTGGTCACCACCAGGGTCACGCCCAACCAGCTGACCTACGTGATGACCCTCGCCGGCGTCCTCGCCCTTCCGGCCCTGCTGGTGCCGGGCGTCTGGGGTGCCGTCCTCGGCGTCGTGGCGGTCCAGCTCTACCTGCTGCTCGACTGCGTCGACGGTGAGGTCGCCCGCTGGAAGAAGCAGTTCTCGCTCTCCGGGGTCTACCTCGACCGGGTCGGCGCGTACCTGTGCGACGCGGCGGTGCTGGTCGGTTTCGGCCTGCGCGCCGCCGACCTGTGGGGCGGCGGACGGATCGACTGGCTGTGGGCCTTCCTGGGCACCCTGGCCGCGCTCGGCGCGATCCTGATCAAGGCCGAGACGGACCTGGTCGGCGTCGCCCGCCACCAGGCCGGCAAGCCCGTGGTCCAGGACGCGGCGGCCACGCCGCGCTCGTCCGGCATGGCGCTCGCCCGCCGGGCCGCCGCCGCGCTGAAGTTCCACCGCCTCGTCCTCGGCATCGAGGCGTCGCTGCTCATCCTGGTGCTGGCCGTCGTGGACCAGGTCCGCGGAGACCTGTACTGGTCCCGCATCGGCGTCGCCGTCCTCGCCGCCATCGCGCTGCTCCAGACCGTGCTGCACCTGGTGTCGATCCTGGCCTCCAGCAGGCTCAAGTGAGCACGTCGATGCGGCTGGGCGCCGTGATCATCACCATGGGCAACCGCCCCGACGAGCTGAAGGCCCTGCTCGACTCCGTGGCCCGCCAGGAGGGCGACCCGATCGACGTCGTCGTCGTGGGCCAGGGCGTACGGGTCACGGGCCTGCCCGAGGGTGTCCGCACGGTGGACCTGCCCGAGAACCTGGGCATCCCCGGCGGCCGCAACGTCGGCATCGAGGCCTTCGGCCCCGGCGGCTCGGACGTGGACGCGCTGCTCTTCCTGGACGACGACGGTCTGCTAGAGCGCACCGACACCGCCGAGCTGTGCCGGCAGGCCTTCGCGGAGGAGCCGCGGCTCGGCATCGTCAGCTTCCGGATCGCCGACCCTGAGACGGGCATCACCCAGCGCCGTCACGTGCCCCGGTTGCGTGCCTCGGACCCCATGCGCTCCTCCCGCGTGACCACCTTCCTGGGCGGTGCGAACGCCGTGCGGACGAAGGTGTTCGAGCAGGTCGGGCAGTTGCCGGGGGAGTTCTTCTACGCGCACGAGGAGACCGACCTGGCCTGGCGGGCACTCGACGCGGGGTGGTCGATCGACTACCGAGCGGACATGGTGCTGCTGCACCCGACGACCGCCCCCTCCCGGCACGCCGTTTACCACCGTATGGTGGCCCGTAATCGTGTGTGGCTGGCCCGCCGCAACCTGCCCGCTCCGCTGGTCCCGGTCTACCTGGGCGTCTGGCTCCTGCTGACGCTCCTGCGCAAGCCCTCGGGACCGGCGTTGAAGGCCTGGTTCGGCGGTTTCAGGGAGGGATGGACGACTCCCTGCGGTCCTCGCCGCCCGATGAGATGGCGTACGGTCTGGCGGTTGACCCGTCTGGGCCGACCACCTGTCATCTGACAAGCCCGCGTCTGGGAACATGGCGCGATCATGGGCCTCGTGCCACCGGCCTGATGCCCTACCTGGCCGCATCTTGAAGACGAAAGTTTCAACTTGTGAGTGACACAACCCACGACGGCGCCCTCGCCACGAGCAAGCCGCCGTCCGCTGACGCGGGACTGAGCCCCGCGGAGCTCGCCAGGAAGTACGGCCTCTCCGTGAGCGGCGCCCGGCCCGGTCTGGGCGACTACGTGCGGCAGCTCTGGGGCCGGCGCCACTTCATCATGGCGTTCTCCCGGGCCAAGCTGGTCTCGCAGTACAGCCAGGCGAAGCTCGGCCAGGTCTGGCAGGTGGCGACCCCCCTGCTGAACGCGGTCGTCTACTGGCTGATCTTCGGCCTGATCCTCCAAGCGGGCAAGCAGATGCCGCCGGGCGTCTACGTCCCGTTCCTGATGATGGGCATCTTCGTCTTCACCTTCACCCAGAGCTCGCTGATGGCGGGCGTCCGGGCGATCTCCGGGAACCTCGGACTGGTGCGGGCGCTGCACTTCCCGCGCGCCGCCCTCCCGGTGTCCTTCTCGCTCCAGCAGCTCCAGCAGCTGCTGTACTCGATGATCGTCGTCTTCGTGATCGCCGTCAGTTTCGGCAACTACCCGCGCCTCTCGTGGCTGCTGGTGATCCCGACGCTGGCGCTGCAGTTCGTCTTCAACACCGGCCTCGCCATGATCTTCGCGCGGATGGGTTCCAAGACCCCCGACCTGGCCCAGCTGATGCCGTTCGTGATGCGTACCTGGATGTACGCCTCCGGCGTCATGTTCCCGATCGGGATCTACCTCAAGGACCAGCCCGCCTGGATCAGCGACCTGCTGCTGTGGAACCCCGTGGCGATCTACATGGACCTCATCCGGTTCGCGCTGATCGACGACTACGGCAGCAGCAACCTGCCCCCGCACGTCTGGCTCTTCGCCGTGGGCTGGGCCGCCGTGATCGGCCTCGGCGGCTTCGTGTACTTCTGGAAGTCTGAGGAGCGTTACGGCCGTGGCTGACAACACCAACGGGCGCGTCCCCACCGTGATCGCGGACGGCGTCCACATCGTCTACCGGGTCAACACCGGCAGCGCCGGCAAGGGCGCGGCCACCGCCGCGCTGAGCAAGATAGTCCGCCGGCGCAACGGCGACGCGCCGGGCGTCCGCCGGGTCCACGCCGTGCGCGGGGTCTCGTTCACGGCGTACCGCGGCGAGGCCATCGGCCTCATCGGCTCGAACGGCTCCGGCAAGTCGACCTTGCTGCGTGCCATCGCGGGACTGCTCCCCTGCGAGGAGGGCAGGGTCTACACCGACGGCCAGCCCTCGCTGCTGGGCGTGAACGCCGCACTGATGAACGACCTCACCGGTGAGCGCAACATCGTCCTCGGTGGTCTCGCGATGGGAATGAGCCGCGAGCAGATCAAGCAGCGCTACCAGGACATCGTCGACTTCTCGGGCATCAACGAGAAGGGCGATTTCATCTCGCTGCCGATGCGCACCTACTCCTCCGGTATGGCGGCGCGTCTGCGTTTCTCCATCGCGGCCGCCAAGGACCACGACGTCCTGATGATCGACGAGGCGCTCGCCACCGGTGACCGCAGCTTCCAGGTGCGTTCCGAGAACCGCATCCGCGAACTGCGGCAGAAGGCCGGCACCGTCTTCCTGGTGAGCCACAACAACAAGTCCATCCGCGACACCTGCGACCGGGTGCTGTGGCTGGAGAAGGGCGAACTCCTGATGGACGGGCCCACGGAGGAAGTCGTCTCCGCGTACGAGAAGGCCACCAACGGCTGACCGTCGGTCGCTCCGCCCGGGCCCCCGCCGCTTCACGTGGCGGGGGCCTCGGCGTGTTCTTCGCATTCCGCCGACGACATTCAGTGGCGCGACGAATACCCGAGAGGCCTTCGCGGCGTTGTACAGCGTAAGCTGATGCGGTCCTGAATCGGCCAAGAGGGGACGATTCCCCACAGGTGAGCGGCTCGTGGGGAGTTTCGGGGAGGGCCCCCGGGATACCCCGGCGGCGTGTCCGAAATAGGATGTATTGGGTCGGCAGTGTAGAACGGGAGATGTGACGGCAATGGCTACGGGAATTCTCCGGCCCCCAGGCAATACGGCCGTCCCCGCCCCGGGCGGCGGGCGGTGACCCCGGGGCACGGCATCCACCCCTCGTCCGACACCGTCCACGTGCGCGCCACCCTCGACAAGGCAGCCTCGGAGAACTTCCCGGTGGCCCCCGCATTCCTGCCCCGCGCCTGGCGCGACGGCCTGACCGCGGTCTACGGCTACGCCCGCCTCGTCGACGACATCGGCGACGGCGACCTGGCCCCCGGCGGACTCGACGCGGTGTTCCTCGGCCTCGACGCGGCCGTCGTCGACGACCGGCTCGCCATGCTCGACGCCTTCGAGGCCGATCTGCTGCGCGTCTTCGGCGGCATCGACGGCCCGCCCCGGCACCCGCTGCTGGTCGCCCTCCAGCCCGTCGTCCGCGCCCACGGCCTGACCCCCGAGCCGTTCCTCGGGCTGATCGAGGCCAACCGCCAGGACCAACGGGTCGCGCGCTACGAGACGTACGCGGACCTGCTCGGCTACTGCGAGCTCTCCGCGAACCCGGTGGGCCGTCTCGTGCTCTCCCTCACCGGCACCAGCACCCCCGAGCGGATCCGCCGCTCCGACGCCGTCTGCACCGCCCTGCAGATCGTCGAGCACATCCAGGACGTCGCCGAGGACCTCGGCCGGGACCGGATCTACCTCCCCGCCGAGGACATGCGACGCTTCCACGTCACCGAATCCGACCTCGCGGCCCCGTCCGCCGGCGCGGCCGTACGCTCCCTGATCGCATACGAAACCGAGCGCGCCCGCGAGCTGCTGAATGAAGGCACCCCGCTCGTGGGTAGCGTGCACGGCAGGCTCAGGCTGCTGCTCGCGGGTTTCGTGGGAGGGGGGCGCGCCGCCCTGCGAGCCGTCACCGCCGCCGGCTTCGACGTACTCCCCGGACCGCCGGGGCCCACCAAGAGCGGCCTGCTCCGCGAGGTGGCCGCCGTCCTGCGCACCGCGCCGAGAAAGGGGTGAGCCCGACCGTGGAGGGACCCACACACGTGTCCGCACCTGTCCAGGCGGCCTACAGCTACTGCGAGGCCGTCACCGGATCGCAGGC
Source organism: Streptomyces sp. NPDC059874 (assembly GCF_042731135.1). Lineage (NCBI taxonomy): Bacteria > Bacillati > Actinomycetota > Actinomycetes > Kitasatosporales > Streptomycetaceae > Streptomyces > Streptomyces sp. NPDC059874. Next base: position 4,054 of record NZ_JBHWJY010000058.1, on the reverse strand, counting down.
GCGCAACTTCGCGTACGGCATCCGACTGCTGCCCACCGACAAGCGGCAGGCGATGTCCGCGCTGTACGCCTTCTCCCGGCGGGTCGACGACATCGGCGACGGCACGCTGCCCCCCGAGGCGAAGCTGGCCCGCCTGGAGGAGACCCGTGCGCTGCTCGGGCGGATCCGGGCCGAGGAAGTCGACGAGGACGACACCGACCCGGTCGCCGTCGCCCTCGCGCACGCCGCACGCCGCTTCCCGATCCCGCTCGGCGGCCTCGACGAACTCATCGACGGGGTCCTGATGGACGTCCGCGGCGAGACCTACGAGACCTGGGACGACCTCAAGGTCTACTGCCGCTGCGTGGCGGGCGCGATCGGACGGCTCTCGCTCGGCGTGTTCGGCACCACCCAGGGATCGCCCGACGCCGCGCGCGCCGGGGAGTACGCCGACACGCTCGGCCTCGCCCTGCAACTGACCAACATCCTGCGGGACGTCCGCGAGGACGCGGCCAACGGGCGGACCTACCTGCCCGCCGAGGACCTCGCCAAGTTCGGCTGCTCCGACGGCTTCCACAGCGACCGGGCCCCCGCCGGCTCCGACTTCGCCGGGCTCGTCCACCACGAAGTCCGGCGCGCCCGGGCCCTGTTCGTCGAGGGCTACCGGCTGCTGCCCATGCTCGACCGGCGCAGCGGTGCCTGCGTGGCCGCCATGGCGGGCATCTACCGGCGCCTCCTCGACCGCATCGAGCGCGAGCCCGAGGCCGTGCTGCGGGGCCGCGTCTCGCTCCCGACGCACGAGAAGGCGTACGTCGCCGTGCGGGGCCTGTCCGGCCTCGACGCCCGCACCATCTCCCGCCAGAGCAACCGGAGGCGAGCCTGATGCCCCTGACCTCCCGGCCCGTGGCGGATGTGCCAGGCCGGGCCGAGCGCGCCGACCGCACCGGTGCGCCCGCCGCCCGCCCCGCCCCACCGGCCCCGGCCGCGCCCGCCGCCCACCGCTTCCTCCCGGCCCCCCTCGGCGCCGGGCCCTCCGGGCCGGGCTCCGCCCGCGCTGCCCTGCGGGGCGCACCTGGCGCCCGTGCTGCCTTCCCGGGCGCGCCCGGCGGCGGGCCCTCCCGGGCGGGCTCCGCCCGCATCGCCACCCGGCACGCCGGGCACGCGGCTCCCGCGCCGGTGGTCCCGTACTTCGGTGCCGCCCTCGGGCGGACCCACGCTTCGGTGGGGCGACACTCCGGGGCGCCTGCCGTGGCCGACTCGACGCTGCCCGCCCGGGCAACCGCCGGGCCGGTGCGAGCGTCTCTTCGGGCGGGAACCGGCCACGCCGGGCGGGCCGTCGTGTCCGGAACGGCCTCGGCCGAGGCGCAGCGACCGACCAGCCCGGAGGGCCACCGCACCACGGGGGAGGGCGCATGACCACGACCGAGCAGCGAGCCGTCGTCGTCGGCGGGGGCCTCGCCGGAGTCACCGCCGCGCTCGAACTCGCCGACGCGGGGCTCCGGGTGACCCTGCTGGAGGGCCGACCGCGGCTCGGCGGGCTCGCCTTCTCCTTCAAGCGCGGCGAACTCACCGTCGACAACGGCCAGCACGTCTACCTGCGCTGCTGCACCGCGTACCGCTGGTTCCTCGACCGTGTCGACGGCGCCGCCCTCGCGCCCCTGCAGGACCGGCTCGACGTACCCGTGCTCGACGTCGCCCACCCGCGCGGCCCGCGCCTCGGGCGGCTGCGCCGCAGCGCCCTGCCCGTGCCCCTGCACCTGGCCGGCTCGCTGGCCCGCTACCCGCACCTGTCCCTCGCCGAGCGCGCGAGCGTCGGCCGCGCCGCCCTCGCGCTGCGCCGCCTCGACCCCGCCGACCCGGCCCTGGACGGCGTCGACTTCGCGACCTGGCTCGGCCGCTACGGCCAGTCCGCCCGTACGATCGAGGCCCTCTGGGACCTCGTCGGCATCGCCACCCTCAACGCCACTGCCGAACACTCCTCACTGGGCCTGGCCGCCATGGTCTTCAAGACCGGCCTGCTCTCCGAGAACGGCGCCGCCGACATCGGCTGGGCCCGGGTACCCCTCGGCGACCTGCACGACACCCTCGCCCGCAAGCAGCTCGACGCGGCCGGCGTACGGACCGAACTGCGCACCCGCGTCACGGGCATCTCCGCCACGCCCGACGGGACCTGGCGGGTCGACACCGAGGAAGAGTCCCTCGACGCGGAAACGGTCGTCCTGGCCGTCCCGCAGCGCGAGGCGCACGGACTGCTCCCGGCCGGGGCGCTGGCGGACCCCGACAAGCTCCTCGACATCGGCACCGCGCCGATCCTCAACGTCCACGTCGTCTACGACAGGAAGGTGCTCAAGCAGCCCTTCTTCGCGGCGCTGGGCTCCCCGGTGCAGTGGGTCTTCGACCGCACCGACTCCTCAGGACTGCCCGACGGCGGCCAGTACCTGGCGCTGTCCCAGTCAGTGGCCCAGGACGACATCGACGAGCCCGTCTCCGTCCTGCGGGCCAAGTACCTGCCCGAGCTGGAGCGGCTGCTGCCCGCCGCGCGCGGCGCCAAGGTACGGGACTTCTTCGTCACCCGGGAGCGAACGGCGACCTTCGCTCCCACCCCCGGCGTCGGCCGGCTGCGCCCCGGGGCGCGGACCGACACGCCGGGGCTCTACTTGGCCGGTGCGTGGACTGCCACCGGTTGGCCCGCGACCATGGAGAGCGCCGTCAGGAGCGGACTGAGCGCGGCACACGCCGCGCTCGCCGCCCTCGGCCGCCCCCGCGAAAACCCTCTGCAGGAGGCGGCATGACGACCATCAGCACGAACGCAGCACGTACAGGAACCAGAGGAGAGCCAGTGAACCCGGGGAATCCGGCTGTCGAGAACACGCGTGCCGGTGTGGGCACGGCCGGAGGGGGCGTGGAGAAGGCGGACACGCTCGCGCTCCTGGAGCGCGGCCGCACGCTGTCGACCCCCGTGCTCCGGGCCGCCGTCGACCGGCTCGCGGCGCCCATGGACACCGTCGCCGCCTACCACTTCGGCTGGATCGACGCCCAGGGCAACCCGGCGGACGGCGACCAGGGCAAGGCCGTACGCCCCGCCCTCGCGCTGCTCTCCGCCGAGGCCGCGGGCGTCGCCGCGGAGGTCGGCATCCCGGGCGCCGTCGCGGTGGAGCTCGTACACAACTTCTCGCTGCTGCACGACGACCTGATGGACGGCGACGAGCAGCGCCGCCACCGCGACACGGTCTGGAAGGTCCATGGCCCCGCCCAGGCGATCCTGGTCGGCGACGCGCTGTTCGCCCTCGCCAACGAGGTCCTGCTGGAGCTCGGCACGGTCGAGGCGGGGCGTGCGACGCGCCGGCTGACCACCGCCAGCCGCAAGCTCATCGACGGCCAGGCGCAGGACATCTCCTACGAGCACCGCGAGAGCGTCAGCGTCGAGGAGTGCCTGGAGATGGAGGGCAACAAGACCGGCGCCCTGCTCGCCTGCGCGGTGTCCATCGGCGCGGTGCTCGGCGGCGCGGACGACCGTACGGCCGACAAGCTGGAGGAGTACGGCTACCACCTGGGCCTCGCCTTCCAGGCCGTGGACGACCTGCTCGGGATCTGGGGCGACCCGGAAGCCACCGGCAAGCAGACGTGGAGCGACCTGCGCCAGCGCAAGAAGTCCCTGCCGGTCGTCGCCGCGCTGGCGGCGGGCGGTCCGGCCTCGGCCGAACTGGCCGAACTGCTGGCGGCGGACGCCAAGAGCAGCGACTTCGAGAACTTCTCGGAGGAGGAGTTCGCGGCCCGCGCGGCGCTCATCGAGGCTGCGGGCGGCCGCCAGTGGACCGCCGACGAGGCACGCCGCCAGCACGCGATCGCGATCCGGGCGCTGGACGACGTCGACATGCCGCAGCGGGTGCGCGACCAGCTGGTGGCCCTCGCGGACTTCGTCGTCGTGCGCAAGAGGTGACCGCCACCCGACAGCGGATATGACTCGCGAGTCGCGGGGCGGCCCCGCCCCGGCCGGCGCCCGCCCACCCCCCCCCAACAAAGGGCCCACAAGAACCAAGGGGGGCCAAGCAACCGACGACCCCCCACCAGCCCG
>NZ_JBHWJY010000057.1:0-53640 GCF_042731135.1 Streptomyces sp. NPDC059874 | reverse complement strand
GGGCTGGATTTGACCGGAGGGCAATTCAGCCCCGCCGGCGTTTGAGGCGCGGGGTCCGGGGCGGAGCCCCAGCAACGGATCCGCGGGTACGACAGTGACAAAGCGGCGAAGCCCGACGGCCCGCCGCTCCACGAGGGATAAACGCCGAATCACCGACGGAGTCCTACGGTGGAGGGGACAAGGACCCCACCGCACACTCCGAAGGGCCGGGATTCGCATGACTTCCACCCACGCCTTCTGGCTCGCCGGCCGCCAGGCCTCCGGCGAGGACAGCTTCGACGTCCACTCCCCGTGGGACGGACGCCTCGTCGGCACCGTCAGCGTGCCCACCGACGCGCAGGTCGAAGAGGCCGTGGCCGCGGCGTACGCCGTGACGGCGGAGTTCTCCGCGACCCCCGCCCACGTACGGGCCGCCGCCCTGGACCACGTGTCCAAGCGGCTCGTCGAGCGCACCGAGGAGATCGCCCAGCTGATCTCCGCCGAGAACGGCAAGCCCATCAAGTGGGCCCGCGGTGAGGTCGGCCGTGCGGTGTCCGTGTTCCGCTTCGCCGCCGAAGAGGCCCGCCGCTTCAACGGCGGAGACGCCCAGCGCCTCGACACCGACGCCGGTGGCGTCGGCCGTCTCGCCCTGACCCGCCGCTTCGTCAAGGGTCCGGTCCTCGGCATCGCGCCGTTCAACTTCCCGCTGAACCTGTGCGCCCACAAGGTGGCCCCCGCCATCGCCGTCGGCGCGCCGATCATCCTCAAGCCCGCCCCGGCCACGCCGCTGTCCGGGCTGATCCTGGGCGAGCTGCTCGCCGAGACCGACCTCCCGGCCGGTTCCTGGTCGGTCCTGCCGGTCGCGAACGACAAGATGCCGGCCCTGGTCAAGGACGAGCGACTGCCCGTCATCTCCTTCACCGGTTCCGACACCGTCGGTTACGCCATCCAGCAGTCGGTGCCCCACAAGCACTGCACCCTGGAGCTCGGTGGCAACGCCGCGGCCGTCGTCCTGGACGACTGGTCCTCCGAGGCCGACCTCGACTGGGCCGCGACCCGTATCGCGACCTTCTCGAACTACCAGGCCGGCCAGTCCTGCATCTCCGTGCAGCGCGTGATCGCCGACGCCTCCGTCTACGACCGCCTCGTCGAGAAGGTCGTCTCGAAGGTCCAGGCGCAGGTCACCGGCGACCCGTCCGACTCCGCCACCGACGTCGGCCCCCTCGTCTCCGAGGACGCCGCCAAGCGTGTCGAGTCCTGGGTCGAAGAGGCCGTGTCCGCGGGAGCCAAGCTCCTCACCGGCGGCAAGCGCGAGGGTGCCGCGTACGAGCCCACCGTCATCGCGCACGTCCCGGACGGCGTGAAGCTCGCCACCGAGGAGGTCTTCGGACCGGTCCTGACGCTGCTGAAGGTCGAGAACACCGACGAGGCGTTCGCCGCCGTCAACGACTCGAAGTTCGGCCTGCAGACGGGCGTCTTCACCCGCAACGTCCAGACCGCGTTCCGCGCCCACCGCGAGCTCGAGGTCGGCGGTGTGATCATCGGCGACGCGCCGTCCTACCGCGCCGACCAGATGCCGTACGGCGGCGTCAAGCAGTCCGGTGTGGGCCGCGAGGGCGTCCGCTACGCGATGGACGACTACACGTACGAGCGAGTCCTGGTCCTGACCGGCCTCGACATCTGATCTCGTACGGCCATAAAGCCGACGGCCGGAGCCTACTGTGCGGGGGCTCCGGCCGTCCTTCTTTTCCCCGCGGCCCGAAACGGGTACGACTCACAGGTAGCACCGGCCGGTAGGCCGGTTCCACCGACTCCGGCGGCGAGGTGAGCCCGCTCATGTCCGCAACACAGCCCGCACGGCCCGTACCGCCCAAGGTGACCGAACGCGAGGCACGACAGGTCGCGGAAGCGGCCCGGGAACAGGACTGGCGCAAGCCCAGCTTCGCCAAGGAACTCTTCCTCGGCCGGTTCCGCCTCGACCTGATCCATCCCCACCCGCTCCCCGCCGACGAGGACGTTCGGCGCGGTGAGGCCTTCCTGGCCCGGCTGCGGGAATTCTGCGAGACCTCCATCGACGGCGCCCGCATCGAGCGCGAGGCGAAGATCCCCGACGAGACCGTGCGCGGGCTGAAGGCGCTCGGCGCCCTCGGCATGAAGATCGACCCCAAGTACGGGGGCCTGGGCCTGACCCAGGTCTACTACAACAAGGCACTCGCGCTCGTCGGCTCCGTCAGCCCCGCCATCGGCGCCCTGCTCTCCGCGCACCAGTCGATCGGTGTGCCCCAGCCGCTGAAGATGTTCGGCACGCAGGAGCAGAAGGACGCCTACCTGCCGCGCTGCGCCACCACCGCCATCAGCGCCTTCCTGCTCACCGAGCCGGACGTCGGCTCCGACCCGGCCCGCCTGGCCACCACGGCGGTCCCGGACGGGGAGGACGCGTACGTCCTCGACGGCGTGAAGCTGTGGACCACCAACGGGGTCGTCGCGGACCTGCTCGTCGTGATGGCCCGGGTGCCCAAGAGCGAGGGCCACCGGGGCGGGATCACCGCCTTCGTCGTCGAGGCCGACTCGCCGGGCATCACCGTCGAACACCGCAACGCCTTCATGGGCCTGCGCGGCCTGGAGAACGGCGTCACCCGCTTCCACCAGGTCAGGGTGCCGGCCGACCAGCGCATCGGCGCCGAGGGCGCCGGCCTCAAGATCGCCCTGACCACCCTGAACACCGGCCGGCTGTCACTGCCCGCGATGTGCGTCGGCGCCGGGAAGTGGTGCCTGAAGATCGCCCGGGAGTGGTCCGGAGAACGCGAGCAGTGGGGCCGCCCGGTCGCCCGGCACGAGGCCGTCGGCGCCAAGATCTCCTTCATCGCCGCCACCACCTTCGCCCTCGAAGCGGTCGTCGACCTCGCCTCCCAGATGGCCGACGAGGACCGCAACGACATCCGCATCGAGGCCGCCCTCGCCAAGCTCTACGGCTCCGAGATGGCCTGCCTGATGGCCGACGAGCTCGTCCAGATCCGAGGCGGCCGCGGCTTCGAGACCGCCGAGTCCCTCGCCGCCCGCGGCGAACGCGCCGTCCCCGCCGAGCAGATGCTCCGCGACCTGCGCATCAACCGGATCTTCGAAGGCTCGACGGAGATCATGCACCTGCTGATCGCCCGCGAGGCCGTCGACGCCCACCTCTCGGTGGCGGGCGACCTCATCGACCCGGAGAAGGCACTCGGCGACAAGGCGAAGGCGGGCGCCCGCGCCGCCGGGTTCTACGCCCGCTGGCTGCCCAAACTCGCCACCGGCCCCGGCCAGGTCCCCGGCACCTACCGGGCCTTCCACCCCGCCGGCCACCCCGACCTCGCCACCCACCTGCGCTACGTCGAACGCGGCGCCCGCAAACTCGCCCGCTCCACCTTCTACGCGATGTCCCGCTGGCAGGGCCGGATGGAGACCAAACAGGGCTTCCTCGGCCGCATCGTCGACATCGGCGCCGAACTCTTCGCGATGAGCGCGGCCTGCGTCCGCGCCGAGCACCTGCGCGCCGCCGGCGAGCACGGCCGCGAGGCCTACCAGCTCGCCGACGCCTTCTGCGAGCAGTCCCGGCTCCGCGTCGAGGAGCTCTTCGGACGGCTCTGGTCCAACACCGACGACCTCGACCGCAAGGTCGTCGCGGGCGTCCTCACCGGCACCTACACCTGGCTGGAGGAAGGGATCATCGACCCCTCCGGAGACGGCCCCTGGATCGCGGACGCCGCCCCCGGCCCCTCCACCCGGAAAAACGTCCACCGTCCCATCCGCTGACCTGCGATCATCGCCGGACGTCGGACAGACGTACGAGGATGAGTGCGTGTACGGATGTCCGTACGCGCACGAGCACGGGCAAGGCGGAGAGAACGATGCCGACGGCCGATGAAGACCGCGCCAGCCGACGGTTGGCCTGGTGCGTGGCGCACGTGCTGCGCCACGCACCGGACCACGTCGTCACCGACCTGATGGGCCGGCTCGACGCGCCGACCCGCAAGTACCTGTGCCGCGACGAGTGGCTGTCGGCCTCCACCGTCACCCTGCTGCTGCGCCACGGCGGCGAGGAGGACCGGCAGTACGTCGCCCGCAACCCCCACGTCGTCGGACGGCCCCTGCCCGGGCTGCCCGGACCGGCGAAGTACGCGGCCCGCCCCGGGCCCTCGCCCGAACTGCTGGCGCAGATCGGCCCCGGGCCGTTCACCACCGACGAGCTGATCGCGCTGCTGCGGCGGCACGGCCGTCGGCTCAAGATCCCCCTCACCCTGCTGCGGATGCCGCACGCCCCCCTCGACACCGAGACGCTGCTCGCCGAGCACGCCCGGGACCCGCTGCCGCCGATCGCGGTCGAGGCCCTGCTGCTGGCCGGCGGCCTGCCCAGACCGGTCGGCCGGGCGCTGCTCGACGCCGGCACCCAGCGCACGGACGGGTACCGCTGGTACCGGCCCGCCGTCCGGGCCGTCCGGATGGGCCTGCTCACCTGCGACGAGCTCGTCGCCCACGTCGCCCCCGCGCGCCGCACCCTGCTGCTCGCTCAGCTCCCCGAGACCAGGGGCCTGCGCTGGGCCCTGCCCGAACGGGCGGGGATGCGGACGGCCGTCTCCCGGGCGCTGCGCCCCCTGCGGGACGACCCCCGGCTCTGGGCGGAGCTGCTCCGCCGCGCCCCCGCCTTCCCCGGCACCCTGCCGGTGCTCGTGGCCCGGATCGTTCGCGGCACGCTGCCCGAGCCCACCGACGAGCCGTACGTCTCCGGGCTCGCCGAGGCGGTGCGCTCCCTGGCCCCGAAGGCGGCCGAACCCGTCGGGGGAGTCGAACGCGAACTGGCCCTGGCGAGCCTCGCGGTGCCCATGGAGTCCGTCGACGAGGACATCCGGTGGGTGCGGGACTGCCTGGCCCGCGGGCTGCTGACCGGCGAGGACATCGTCCGACACAAGGCGCCCGCCTGCTGGGCCCTGGACGAGGACCACTGGCTGGGCGACGTGAACCACCCCGACCGACACGACTGGGCAGCCCCGGTGCTGGCCGCGCGGGCCGAGGCCGACCGGCTGTTCGCCCTGGCCCTCGGCGCCGATCCGGACGCCTGGTGGCGCGTGGCCGTCACGCTCCCGGACTTCGCGGGAACGCTCCCGCACCTCCTCCTGCGCGTCACCGAGGGGGGCTCCGTGTCCGGCCGCTCCTGAGTTCCGGCAACAATGGGGGCATGAGCGACCGCCCAGCCCCCCTCGCCGACCCGCACCTCCTCTTCGACCCCGCGGCCGGCCGCCGGGACATCGTCATCCTCGGGTCCACCGGCTCCATCGGCACCCAGGCCATCGACCTCGCCCTGCGCCACCCCGACCGGTTCCGCGTGACCGCGCTGTCCGCCGCCGGCGGGCGGGTCGGGCTGCTGGCCGAGCAGGCCCGGCTGCTGCGGGTCGAGAAGGTGGCCGTCGCCCGCGAGGACGTCGTACCGGCCCTCAAGGAAGCGCTGAGCGCCCAGTACGGGGCAGCCGAGCCGCTGCCAGAGATCCTGGCCGGTCCCGACGCGGCGACCGAGCTCGCCGCCTCCGAGTGCCACACCGTCCTCAACGGCATCACCGGTTCCATCGGCCTCGCGCCCACCCTCGCCGCGCTGCGCGCGGGCCGCACCCTGGCCCTGGCCAACAAGGAGTCGCTGATCGTCGGCGGCCCGCTGGTCAAGGCCCTCGCGAAGCCCGGCCAGATCATCCCCGTGGACTCCGAGCACGCGGCCCTCTTCCAGGCCCTCGCCGCCGGCACCCGGGCCGATGTGCGCAAGCTCGTGGTCACCGCCTCCGGCGGGCCCTTCCGCGGCCGCACCCGCGCCGAGCTGGCCGGGGTCACCGTCGAGGACGCCCTCGCCCACCCGACCTGGGCCATGGGACCGGTCATCACCATCAACTCGGCGACGCTGGTCAACAAGGGGCTGGAGGTCATCGAGGCGCACCTGCTCTACGACATCCCGTTCGACCGCATCGAGGTCGTCGTGCACCCGCAGTCCTACGTGCACTCGATGGTGGAGTTCACGGACGGTTCCACCCTGGCCCAGGCCACCCCGCCGGACATGCGCGGGCCCATCGCGATCGGTCTCGGCTGGCCCCAGCGCATCCCGGACGCGGCCCCCGCCTTCGACTGGACCAAGGCCTCCACCTGGGAGTTCTACCCGCTGGACACGGAGGCCTTCCCGTCGGTGGGCCTGGCCCGGCACGTGGGCACCCTCGGCGGCACCGCCCCGGCCGTGTTCAACGCCGCCAACGAGGAGTGCGTGGAGGCTTTCCTGGCCGGTCGGCTGCCGTTCACAGCAATCATGGATACGGTCTCTGCCGTGGTCGATGAGCACGGGACGCCGGAGTCGGGAACTTCCCTGACCGTCCAGGACGTCCTTGAAGCGGAGGCCTGGGCCAGGGCCCGGGCGCGGGAGATGGCGGCTCGGGCCGCCGCGGAGGCGCGCGCATGACAGTTCTGATGACGGTGCTCGGGATCGTGGTCTTCTTCGTCGGCCTGCTGGTCTCCATCGCCTGGCACGAGCTGGGGCACCTCTCCACGGCCAAGCTCTTCGGCATCCGCGTGCCGCAGTACATGGTGGGCTTCGGCCCGACCATCTGGTCGCGGAAGAAGGGCGAGACCGAGTACGGGATCAAGGCCATCCCGATGGGCGGCTACATCCGCATGATCGGGATGTTCCCGCCCGGCGAGGACGGCAAGGTCACCGCCCGTTCCACCTCGCCGTTCCGGTCGATGATCGAGGACGCGCGCTCGGCGGCGTACGAGGAGCTCCAGCCCGGCGACGAGAAGCGGCTCTTCTACACGCGCAAGCCGTGGAAGCGCGTGATCGTGATGTTCGCCGGCCCGTTCATGAACCTGGTCCTGGCCGTGGTGATCTTCGTCGCCACCCTGATGACCTTCGGGCTGAACACCCAGACCACGTCGGTCGAAACGGTCTCGGACTGCGTCATCCAGCAGAGCGAGAAGCGCGACAAGTGCCTCCCCGGGGACCCGGCCGCCCCCGCCAAGGCGGCGGGCCTGAAGCCGGGCGACAAGATCATCGCCTTCAACGGCCGCGCGGTGGACGACTGGTCCGCCCTGCAGAAGGACATCCGCGCCACCATCGGCCCCGCCAAGATCACCGTGGAGCGGGCCGGTGAGCGCGTGGACCTCGCGGCGAACCTGATCGAGAACAAGGTCGCCAAGACCGACGGCAACGGCAGCTACGTCAAGGACCAGTACGTCACCGCGGGCTTCCTGGGCTTCACCCCCGCCCCCGGCTACGTCCCGCAGTCCTTCGGCCAGTCCGTCGACCAGATCGGCGAGATGATGCAGGCCGGCGTGCAGTCGCTCGTCGACCTGCCCTCCAAGGTCCCCGACCTGTGGAACGCGGCCTTCAACGGGGCCGAGCGCAAGCAGGACAGCCCGATGGGAGTCGTCGGCGCGGCCCGGGTCAGCGGGGAGATCTTCACCCTCGACATCCCGGCCAGCCACATCCTGGTGTTCTTCCTCAAACTGCTGGCCGGCTTCAACCTCTCGCTGTTCCTGTTCAACATGCTCCCGCTGCTCCCGCTGGACGGCGGGCACATCGCGGGCGCCCTGTGGGAGTCGGTCCGGCGCAACGTCGCGCGGGTCTTCCGGCGTCCCGACCCGGGCCCGTTCGACGTCGCGAAGCTGATGCCCGTCGCATACGTGGTGGCCGGTCTGTTCATCTGCTTCACGCTGCTGGTGATGGTGGCGGACGTGGTGAACCCGATCAAGATCACCTAGCGGGCGCGGTCCGTACGTGACGGATGTGGGGAGCCGGGCACGGATCGTGCCCGGCTCCCTACGTTCGGGTGGCACACCCCCCTCGGATGCGAGGGGCGCGCGGGGTTTGGCGTAATCTCGGAGGCTGGAGCCCGCCGAATTCGGGACCTTGATCCACACCTTGGGGTTGCACAGCAGATGACTGCCATCTCTCTCGGAATGCCGGCCGTGCCGACGAAGCTTGCCGACCGCAGGGTCAGCCGCAAGATCCAGGTCGGTTCCGTGGCCGTCGGTGGCGACGCACCCATCTCGGTGCAGTCGATGACCACCACCCGTACCTCAGACATCGGCGCCACGCTCCAGCAGATCGCCGAGCTGACGGCCTCCGGCTGCAACATCGTCCGCGTCGCCTGCCCGACGCAGGACGACGCCGACGCCCTCGCCGTGATCGCGAAGAAGTCGCAGATCCCGGTCATCGCCGACATCCACTTCCAGCCCAAGTACGTGTTCGCCGCGATCGACGCCGGCTGCGCCGCCGTCCGCGTGAACCCGGGCAACATCAAGCAGTTCGACGACAAGGTCAAGGAGATCGCGAAGGCCGCGAACGACGCGGGCACCCCGATCCGGATCGGCGTCAACGCGGGCTCCCTCGACGCCCGACTGCTGAAGAAGTACGGCAAGGCCACCCCCGAGGCGCTGGTCGAGTCCGCGCTGTGGGAGGCCTCCCTCTTCGAGGAGCACGGCTTCAGCGACATCAAGATCTCGGTCAAGCACAACGACCCGGTCGTCATGGTCAACGCCTACCGCCAGCTCGCCGCCGCCTGCGACTACCCGCTGCACCTCGGCGTCACCGAGGCCGGCCCCGCCTTCCAGGGCACCATCAAGTCCGCCGTCGCCTTCGGCGCACTGCTCTCCGAGGGCATCGGCGACACCATCCGCGTCTCCCTCTCGGCCCCGCCGGCCGAGGAGGTCAAGGTCGGCATCCAGATCCTGGAGTCGCTGAACCTGAAGCCGCGCCGCCTGGAGATCGTCTCCTGCCCGTCCTGCGGCCGCGCCCAGGTCGACGTGTACAAGCTGGCCGAGGAGGTCACGGCGGGCCTGGAGGGCATGGAGGTCCCGCTGCGCGTCGCGGTCATGGGCTGCGTCGTCAACGGCCCCGGCGAGGCCCGCGAGGCCGACCTCGGCGTCGCCTCCGGCAACGGCAAGGGCCAGATCTTCGTGAAGGGCGAGGTCATCAAGACCGTCCCCGAGTCGAAGATCGTGGAGACCCTCATCGAAGAGGCGCTGAAGATCGCCGAGCAGATGGAGAAGGACGGCGTGATGAGCGGCGAGCCCACCGTGGCCATCGGAGTCTGAGTTCTCCGAGGCCCTCCCAAGGCCCCGGCCCCGGCCCCGTTCCCGCAGCTCGGGGGCGGGGCCGGGGTCTTTTCGTGACCCGTGGGACCGGGCAAGCTCCGGTCGCGGCGGGTACAGTGCGGAGACCAGCAGACTTGTACGGTGAGGCCCCAGTGTTGACGCAGACCACCACCCGGGTCCTTGAGCCCAGTGATCTCGACGCCGCGCTCGAAGTCCTCGGACGCGCGCCGGTCGAGAACGCCTTCGTCACCTCCCGGGTCCAGGTCGCGGGACTCGACCCCTGGCGCCTGGGCGGCGAGATGTGGGGCTGGTACGCCGACGGGGAGCTCCGCTCCCTCTGCTACGCCGGCGCCAACCTGGTCCCCGTCTGCGCCGAACCCGACGCCGTACGCGCCTTCGCCGACCGGGCCCGCCGCACCGGCCGCCGCTGCTCCTCCATCGTCGGCCCGGCCGAGCCCACCCGGCTGCTGTGGCAGCTCCTGGAACCCACCTGGGGACCGGCCCGCGACGTCCGCTCCCACCAGCCGCTCATGGTCATGGAGCACGCGTCCACCACGGTCGCCCCCGACCCCCTGGTCCGCCGGATCCGCAAGGACGAGATGGACCTGATCATGCCCGCCTGCGTGGCCATGTTCACCGAGGAGGTCGGCATCTCCCCGATGGCCGGCGACGGCGGACTGCTCTACCAGGCCCGCGTCGCCGAGCTCGTCGGCAGCGGCCGCTCCTTCGCCCGCGTCGAGGACGGCAAGGTCGTCTTCAAGGCGGAGATCGGCGCCGCCACCGCCAAGGCCTGCCAGATCCAAGGCGTGTGGGTGGCCCCCGAGTTCCGCGGCCGCGGCCACTCCGAGGCCGGCATGGCCGCCGTCGTCGACTACGCCCTGCGCGACGTCGCACCCGTGGTCAGCCTGTACGTGAACGACTTCAACACCGCCGCGCGAGCCGCGTACCGGCGCGTCGGCTTCCGCGAAGTCGGCGCGTTCATGAGCGTGCTCTTCTGAACGCCCTGAATCGGCCCGTGACCGGGGGGCCGGCATTCCGGCCGCCCAGTACCGCGCAGTAAGGTCGCCGCATGCTGCCTTCCGGACTCCGCATCGGCCCCCTCGACCTCGCCGACCGCGTGGACGAGGCCCTGCGCGTGCAGGCCGTCGCCTTCGGCCTCAGCGAGGAGGAGGTCGGCATCCGGCGCTACATCGTCCAACGCCACATGACCTGCCCCGGAGCCCGCGCGCTCGGCGCGTTCACCGAGGACGGCGCGCTCACCGGATTCGTCTACGGGATGCCCAACGACCGCAGTCACTGGTGGTCCGGCATCGTCGAACCCTACCTGCGGGCCGGCGGCCACGACGGCTGGCTCGACGGCTCCTTCGTGATCACCGAACTGCACGTCCACCCCGGTTTCCAGGGACACGGCGTGGGCCGTGAGCTGATCACCCGCATCACCGACAGCGCCGCCGAGTCGCGCTCGATCCTCTCCGCCATCGACACCGAGAGCCCCGCCCGGGGCCTCTACCGGGCCCTCGGCTACAAGGACCTCGCCCGCCAGGTCCACTTCCCGAGCGCGAGCCTCCCGTACGCCGTGATGGGCGCCGAGCTCCCGCTCCTGCGCCCGTAAAAGCCGTTTCCCGGGTGCGCGCCGGCCCCGGTAGCCTCCCGTCATGTCCACACAGCACGCCACACACCCCGTACAGCGCATGTCCCGTCTCATGGCCAAGACCCTCCGCGAGGACCCGGCCGACGCCGAGACCCTCAGCCACCGGATGCTGGTCCGCGCCGGCTACGTCCGGCGCAGCTCGGCCGGGGTGTGGACCTGGCTGCCGCTCGGCAAGCGGGTCCTGGACAACGTCTCGCGAATCGTCCGCGAGGAGATGGACGCGATCGGCGCGCAGGAGGTGCTGCTGCCCGCGCTGCTGCCGAAGGAGCCGTACGAGGTCAGCGGGCGCTGGTCGGAGTACGGGGACCTGCTGTTCCGGCTCAAGGACCGCAAGGGCGCGGACTACCTGCTCGGCCCCACCCACGAGGAGATCTTCACCCTCGTGGTGAAGGACCAGTGCACCTCGTACAAGGACCTGCCGGTCATGCTCTACCAGATCCAGACCAAGTACCGGGACGAGGCACGGCCCCGCTCCGGGGTGCTGCGCGGGCGCGAGTTCCAGATGAAGGACTCGTACTCCTTCGACGTCTCCGACGAGGGCCTGGAGGAGTCCTACCGGCTGCACCGCGAGGCGTACGTCCGCATCTTCACCCGCCTCGGCCTCGACCACCGGATCGTGTCGGCGGTGTCCGGGGCGATGGGCGGCTCGGCGTCCGAGGAGTTCCTGGCCCCGGCGGCGGCCGGCGAGGACACCTTCGTCGACTGCCCCTCCTGCGACTACGCGGCGAACACGGAGGCCGTCACCTTCCCCCTGACGCCGGCCGCCGGGGAGCACCCCGCGCCGGAGGAGGTGGACACCCCCGACACCCCCACGATCGAGACCCTGGCGGCGCAGCTCGGCGTACCCGCCTCCGCGACGCTGAAGAACCTCCTGGTGAAGGTGGACGGCGAGATCGTGGCCGTGGGCGTGCCGGGCGACCGCGAGGTGGACCTCGGCAAGCTGGGCGAACACCTGGCACCGGCGGTGGTCGAGCTCGTCACCGCCGAGGACTTCGCCGACCGTCCCGATCTCGTACGCGGCTACGTGGGCCCGCAGGGCCTGGAGAAGGTCCGCTACCTGGCGGACCCGCGGGTGGCGCCGGGCACCTCCTGGGTCACCGGGGCCAACCGGGTCGACACCCACGCCCGGAACGTGGTCTGCGGGCGGGACTTCGAGGTCGACCGGTACCTCGACGTGGTGGTCGTGGAACCGGGCGACCCGTGCCCTTCCTGCGGCGCGGGTCTGCGGCTCGACCGGGCCATCGAGATCGGCCACATCTTCCAGCTGGGGCGGAAGTACGCGGACGCGTTCGGGCTCGACGTACTGGGCCGGGAGGGCAAGCCGGTCCGGGTCACCATGGGCTCGTACGGCATCGGCGTCTCCCGGGCGGTGGCCGCGCTGGCCGAGCAGTCGGCGGACGAACGCGGGCTGTGCTGGCCGGCGGCCGTGGCCCCGGCCGATGTCCACGTGGTGGCCGCGGGCAAGGCCGGGCCGCTCGCGCTGGCCGAGCAGGCGGCCGACGCGCTGTCCGCCGGGGGGCTCCGGGTCCTACTGGACGACCGGCCGGGCCTGTCCCCGGGGGTGAAGCTCACCGACGCGGAGCTGATCGGCGTCCCGTGGATCCTGGTGGCGGGCCGCCGGTCGGCCGACGGGGTGGTCGAGCTGCAGCACCGCGCGACGGGCCACCGCGAGGAACTCCCCCTGGCCGAGGCCCTGTCCCGCCTGACCCCTGCCGGGGGCTGACCGGCCGGTGCGCGGCCGCGGCGCCGCTGCCTGGGGCTCCGCCCCAGACCCCGCGCCTCAAACGCCGGCGGGGCTGAAAGTGCCGCTGCGCGCCACCCCCGCCGGCCGCGGCGCCGCTGCCTGGGGCTCCGCCCCAGACCCCGCGCCTCAAACGCCGGCGGGGCTGGAAGTGCCGCTGCGCGGGTCTGGGCAGAGCCCAGGGAACGGTGGAAGGGCGGGTAGGGGACGGCTCCGCGCAGCGGCTACTCCGGCGGCCCGTCGTCCGGCGGCGCCGACCCGTCCACGGCCCCGAGGGCCGGACCGGTCCCGTCGGGGCCGGCCCCCTCGGCGGCCGAGCCGGGCCACGGCGCGGGCTCGTCCCCACCGAGGGCCGCGGCAGGCGAGGGGGCATCGGGCCCCGCGCCGGTGACCGCCGGCGGGACTTCGCCACCGGCACCGGGGACCACTGCCGCCGGCGGAGGCACGGCCGCACCCTCCGCGCCCGGGCCCGTCGCCGGAGGCGGGGCGGCGCGTTCCAGGAAGCGCAGGAGCTCCACCGGGAAGGGGAGGACCAGGGTGGAGTTCTTCTCCGCCGCCACCGCCACCACCGTCTGCAGCAGGCGCAGCTGCAGCGCCGCCGGCTGGTCCGACATCACGCCCGCCGCCTCGGCGAGCTTGTGCGAGGCCTGGAGCTCCGCGTCCGCGTTGATCACGCGCGCCCGCCGCTCCCGGTCCGCCTCCGCCTGCCGGGCCATCGACCGCTTCATCGTCTCCGGCAGGGACACGTCCTTGATCTCGACCCGGTCGATCTGCACGCCCCAGCCCACGGCCGGGCTGTCGATCATCAGCTCCAGGCCCTGGTTGAGCATCTCCCGGTTGGACAGCAGGTCGTCCAGGTCGGACTTGCCGATGATCGACCTGAGCGAGGTCTGCGCCATCTGCGAGACGGCGAAGCGGTAGTCCTCCACCGCCACGATCGCGCTGGCCGGGTCGACGACCTTGAAGTACACGACCGCGTCCACCCGCACCGTGACGTTGTCCCGGGTGATGCCCTCCTGGGCCGGCACCGGCAGGGTCACGATCTGCATGTTCACCTTGCGGAGCCGGTCGACCCCGGGAACGATCACGGTGAAGCCGGGCGGCCGTATCTCCTCGCGCAGCCGGCCGAAGCGGAAGACCAGGCCCCGCTCGTACTGCTTCACCACCCGGGCCGCCGCGCCCACGTAGACCGCGATGCCCACACCGGCGGCGATTGCCGCTGTCAGCAGTTCCTCGACCATGACGGCCCCCTGCCGGACACACCGGACATACCTGCATACCTACCTACTTACGGTATGCCCTACAGCCAGGCCGCGAACTCCAGCAACTGCTCCGCGTCCCGGTGCCGTCCTGCGGCCAGCGCGCGGTTGCCCGACTCCACCGCCCGGA
Source organism: Streptomyces sp. NPDC059874 (assembly GCF_042731135.1). NCBI lineage: Bacteria > Bacillati > Actinomycetota > Actinomycetes > Kitasatosporales > Streptomycetaceae > Streptomyces > Streptomyces sp. NPDC059874. The sequence goes on along the minus strand of NZ_JBHWJY010000057.1, from coordinate 39,784 downwards.
ACAGCGTCCAGCCCCGCAGTCGCTCCCGGTCCACCTCCAGGGCGTCCGCCAGCCGCTGCACCCGCCGCCGTGCGCCGGCCGCACCCGTCGAGGAGGCCACCTGGTCCTCCAACCGGTCCCGGACCAGCCGCGCCAGGTCGTACGCCCGCTCACCGACCAGCGGCTCGGGACCCACCGTCAGCCACGGCGCCCGATCGCCCGCGAGGACCTTGCCCTGCCGGAAGTTCCCGTGCAGCAGCAGCTCCTCGCCCGGAAACGCCACGAGCTCCTCCCGCATCGCCAGCGCCGTGTCGGCCAGCTCCCGGACCTCCGCCGGGGCCTCCCGCAGCGCCTCGCACTGCCGCTTCGTGCGCGCGGCCACCGTCTCCCAGCCGTGCCCGGCCGGCGGGGCCACCCAGAGCCTGCGCAGCGTGCCGCAGGCCTCCAGCAGCGCCTTCGCCTCCGGCAGCGACCTCAGCGACACCTCCGCGTGCAGCCGCTCCAGCAGCAGCGCCCCGTCCTCGTCGTGGTACCGCGTGTCGAGCACCCGTACGGCTCCAAAACCGCCCCAGTGCGCCAGCGCGGCCAGCTCCAGGTCGGGCCGGGCGTACGGCGGCGCCAGCTTCAGCGCGGCCGGGGTCCCGTCGGCGTACCGGACGAGGACGACCAGACTGCTCCGGCCGCCCGGGGCCTGCACCCGCTGGGCCTGTACCCCGCGCCGGGACAGCGCGGCGTCGGTGAGCCCGGGCAGCCGCCCCAGCCAGTCCGCGTCCTGCTCCGTCTGCGGCATCTCGCCGAGCGCCCTCACAAGCCGCTGCGGCGGTTCGAAAGCCATGCGTGCGTGGTCCCTTTCAGCTTTGCTTGGCTCGTTCCGATCGTTCCGGGAGCCCAGGGAAGGCTACGCCGACACCACGCCAGCGTGCCGCGCGCACGGCCGCGGCGCTCAGCGCGTCGGCCGCCTCGCGGCGCAGTCGGCCCTCTGCGGCCCGCACCAGGTCGGAGTACGCGCCGGCCACCCGGTCCTCGATCTCGGCGGCCAGCCGCTCGGCGTCGGCGGCGCCGCGCACCTCGAACGGCAGGGCGTACGCGGCCTCCGCGGCCCGGGGCGCGCCGCCCAGCTCCCGCACGTTCCGGGTGAGCGCGTCGCGTCGCGCGAGGTGGCCGCCGTAGGCCTCCCGGGCCTCGGTCGCGCGGGCGCCGGCGGTCCGCGCGCCGATCACCCCGTATGCGTACGCCGCCGCGTGCTCGGCGGCGAGCGCCGCCTGGGCGGCGACCAGGGCGTTCCCGGCGGGGGAGGGTTCGGCGCTCACGACGCGGCTCCGGGGTTGGAAGTCAGCAGATGGGCGTGGACGGCGCCGCAGGCGGCCACCGAGGCGAGCAGCCGGGCCAGTTCCCCGGGGGCGCCGTCGAGGTCGCTGATGCGGGTCTCGGACAGCTTGCGCTCCGCGGCCGCGAGGGCGGTCAGCGCCTCGGCGGGCTTCGGGGGCACCGGCTCGGCGCTCGCCGTCGGCGCGGCTGCCTCGACCGCCCCCGACGGGGCGGCGGGGGACGGGGTGGGGGAGCCCGCGGCGGTCGGGGACAGGGCCGCCGCGTGCGCGGCGACGGCCGCGCGCAGCGGAGCGAGGCGCTCGGCCAGGGCCGGATGGGCCGCGCGCGTGGCGTCGTAACGTTCCAGCAGTCGCTCGCTGTCACGAACGGCCGCCTCCCGCATCCGCCGTTCGAGGGAAATCCCGGCTTCTTCCTCGGGTGAGGAGCCGCCGGAGCAGCCGGTGAGCAGCGCGGCGCCCGCCGCGCCGGCCGCGCCGGCGAGCAGGCTCCTTCGGGAGGGCCTGAAAGGCAGGGTCCAGGGCACGGCGACGTCCTCGGGGGTGATGGCGGGGCAGGGTGTGATCACGGTACCCGGGGCCCCGTCCACAGGGCGGACGGCAACACCCTCCGCGACCGGATACCCTTTGACCTGACACACGACGTAAACCACAACAGCACACGCGGCCGAGGAGTCACCCGGATGAGCACCACCCAGAGCGACAGGCTGCGCGGACTGCTGGAGCCGCTCGTCGCCGCCAAGGGCCTGGACCTCGAAGAGATCGAGATGTCCCGGGCGGGCAAGCGCCGGATGCTGCGGATCATCGTGGACTCCGACGAGGGCGTGGAGCTGGACGCGTGTGCGGAGCTGAGCCGCGAGGTCTCCGACAAGCTCGATGAGACCGACGTGATGGGCGAGGACGAGTACGTCCTCGAAGTGAGCTCCCCGGGCGCAGACCGCCCGCTGACCGAGCACCGCCACTACGTACGGGCCGTCGGCCGTCTCGTGAAGTTCCAGCTGGTCGAGAGCGGGGAACTGATCGCCCGCATCCTCGACGTCGACGACGAGGGCATGGACCTCGAAGTTCCGGGCGTGAAGGGCCGCAAGGCCACCGCCCGCCGCATTGCTTTCACCGACATCGCCAAGGCGCGTGTCGAGATCGAGTTCAACCGCAAGGACAAGAAGGAAGAGGAGGCGTAGCCGTGGACATCGACATGAGTGCCCTGCGGGGTCTGGTCCGGGAGAAGGAGATCTCCTTCGACCTGCTCGTCGAAGCGATCGAGTCGGCCCTCCTCATCGCGTACCACCGGACCGAGGGGAGCTTCCGCCGCGCCCGCGTCGTGCTGGACCGCACCAACGGTCACGTGGTCGTGTGGGCGACGGAAGACCCGAGGGACCTCGAAGAGGGCCAAGAGCCCAAGGAGTTCGACGACACCCCGTCCGACTTCGGCCGGATCGCCGCGACGACCGCCAAGCAGGTGATCCTGCAGCGTCTGCGCGACGCCGAGGACGACCTGACCTTCGGCGAGTTCGCCGGCCGGGAGGGCGACGTCATCACCGGCGTCGTGCAGCAGGGCAAGGACCCCAAGAACGTCCTCGTCGACATCGGCAAGCTGGAGGCCATCCTGCCGGTGCAGGAGCAGGTCCCCGGCGAGGAGTACACGCACGGTCTGCGCCTGAAGGCGTACGTCGTGCGCGTGGCGAAGGGCGTCCGCGGTCCGTCCGTGACCCTCTCGCGCACCCACCCCAATCTGGTGAAGAAGCTCTTCTCGCTGGAGGTCCCGGAGATCGCCGACGGCAGCGTCGAGATCTCGGCGATCGCCCGTGAGGCCGGTCACCGCACCAAGATCGCGGTCCGGTCCACCCGCTCGGGCCTGAACCCGAAGGGCGCCTGCATCGGCCCGATGGGCAGCCGCGTGCGCAATGTCATGGCCGAGCTGCACGGCGAGAAGATCGACATCGTCGACTGGTCGGACGACCCGGCGGAGATGGTCGCGAACGCGCTGTCACCCGCCCGGGTGAGCAAGGTCGAGGTCGTCGACTGGGACTCCCGCTCCGCACGAGTGACCGTGCCCGACTACCAGCTGTCGCTGGCCATCGGCAAGGAGGGCCAGAACGCCCGCCTCGCCGCACGGCTCACCGGCTGGCGCATCGACATCCGCCCGGACACCGAGCCGGACACGGACCGCGATCGGGACGACCGGGACCGCGGCGGGGAATAAACCGGTACCTGCCGGGGCTTCCCGGACGGTAGACAGGGAATAACACGACAACGTCCGTTCGATTTTTCGCCTGAAGGGGTGAGGTCGGTACGGGGAGGTAGACTTAGCGTGTCTGGCCGGACGCAAGCCCGCGCATGCCCCGAACGCACCTGTGTGGGGTGTCGGGAGCGAGCGGCCAAGAGCGATCTGCTGCGCATCGTGGCGATCGAGGGCGAATGCGTCCCCGATCCTCGCGGTACGCTGCCCGGCCGGGGTGCCTACGTGCACCCTGCCGTGGTCTGCCTCGACCAGGCGGTCCGCCGCCGCGCGTTCCCCCGGGCCCTCCGGTCAGCCGGAACGCTCGACACCGCGGAACTGCACAAAGCCCTGGCCGGTCAGGCCGAGGCGACACCGTAAGACGTAGAACGGCACGGATACCCCGTGCGGTCAGGTACCTCGCGAGTTGGAAGTAGGTCGAGATTGCGATGAGCACTCGATGAGTACGCGATGAGTACGCCCATGAAGTAGCAACGGTCCGGCGTAACCCGGACCTAAAAGGAGCGAAGTGGCTAAGGTCCGGGTATACGAACTCGCAAAGGAGTTCGGAGTTGAGAGCAAGGTCGTCATGGCCAAGCTCCAGGAACTCGGTGAGTTCGTCCGTTCGGCGTCCTCGACGATCGAGGCGCCGGTTGTACGCAAGTTGACTGACGCACTGCAGGGGCCCGGCGGCAACGCCGGCAAGACCGCTGCAAAGCCCGGCGCGCCCCGCAAGGCCGCGCCTGCCAAGCCCGCGGCGCCCTCCCCGGCCGCCGCGGCACGTCCTGCTGCCCCGAAGCCCGGCGCACCGGTGGCTCCCAAGCCCGCCGCTGCCGAGGCCCCGGCCGCCGGCGCCCCGGTGACTCCGGCCGCCCCCGGCCCGCGTCCCGGCCCGAAGGCCCCGGCCGCCCCGAAGCCCGCTCCGGCGGCACCCGTGGCGACCGAGTTCTCCGCGCCTCCGGCGGCCCCGGCCGCCCCGGCGCGCACCGAGCGTCCCGCCGCGGCTCCCGGTCCCCGTCCGGCGCAGCAGCGTCCGGCGGCCCAGGGTGGCCAGGCCGGCGCCCGTCCCGGCGCCCCGCGCCCGGCCGGTGCTCCCGGTGCCCAGGCCCCCCGCCCCGCGGGCGGCGCCCAGGCCCCGCGTCCGCAGGGCGCCCGTCCGGCCGGTCCCCGTCCGGGCAACAACCCGTTCACCTCTGGTGGCTCCACCGGCATGGCGCGCCCGCAGGCGCCCCGTCCGGCCGGCGCTCCCCGTCCCGGTGCCCCCGGCGCCGGTGGCGGCCAGGGTGCTCCCCGCCCGCAGGGTGGTCCCGGTGGCGCTCCGCGTCCCCAGGGTCCCGGCGGCGCCCGTCCGACCCCGGGCGGCATGCCCCGTCCGCAGGGCGGCGCCCCGCGTCCGGGTGGTGCTCCCGGTGGTAACCGTCCGAACCCGGGCATGATGCCGCAGCGTCCCGCTGCCGGTGGTCCCGGTCCCCGTCCCGGTGGCGGCCCCGGTGGCCGTGGTCCCGGTGCGGGCGGTCCGCGTCCCGGTGGCGCCGGTCGTCCCGCGGGCGGCGGCTTCGCCGGTCGTCCGGCCGGTCCGGGCTCGCGTCCCGGCGGCGGTGGCGGCTTCGGCGGCCCGCGTCCCGGTGGTGGCGGCTTCGGCGGCGGTCCGGCCGGTGCCGGTGGCGGCGGTCGTCCCGGCTTCGGTGGTCGTCCCGGTGGTCCCGGTGCCCGTGGTGGCACGCAGGGTGCCTTCGGTCGTCCCGGTGGTCCGGCCCGTCGTGGTCGCAAGTCCAAGCGTCAGAGGCGCCAGGAGTACGAGGCCATGCAGGCCCCGTCCGTCGGCGGCGTGATGCTGCCTCGCGGCCAGGGCGAGACCGTTCGCCTGTCGCGCGGTGCCTCCCTCACCGACTTCGCGGAGAAGATCAACGCCAACCCGGCGTCGCTCGTCGCCGTGATGATGAACCTCGGCGAGATGGTCACTGCCACGCAGTCCGTCTCCGACGAGACCCTCGAAATGCTGGCCGGCGAGATGAACTACGTCGTTCAGATCGTCAGCCCGGAGGAAGAGGACCGCGAGCTCCTCGAGGGCTTCGACATCGAGTTCGGCGAGGACGAGGGCGGCGAGGAGTACCTGCTGCCGCGTCCGCCGGTCGTGACCGTCATGGGTCACGTCGACCACGGTAAGACCCGACTGCTCGACGCCATCCGCAAGACGAACGTCGTTGCGGGCGAGGCCGGCGGCATCACGCAGCACATCGGTGCGTACCAGGTCAGCGCCCAGGTCAACGAAGAAGACCGCAAGATCACCTTCATCGACACCCCGGGTCACGAGGCGTTCACCGCCATGCGTGCCCGTGGTGCCAAGTCGACCGACATCGCGATCCTCGTGGTCGCGGCCAACGACGGCGTCATGCCGCAGACGATCGAGGCGCTCAACCACGCCAAGGCCGCCGGCGTCCCGATCGTCGTCGCGGTCAACAAGATCGACGTCGAGGGTGCCGACCCGGTCAAGGTGCGCGGTCAGCTCACCGAGTTCGGTCTGGTCGCCGAGGAGTACGGCGGCGACACGATGTTCGTCGACATCTCCGCCAAGCAGGGTCTGCACATCGACTCCCTGCTCGAGGCCGTCGTCCTCACCGCCGACGCCTCGCTCGACCTCCGCGCCAACCCGGAGCAGGACGCTCAGGGTATTGCGATCGAGTCCCACCTCGACCGCGGCCGCGGTGCCGTCGCCACCGTCCTCGTCCAGCGCGGTACCCTCCGCGTCGGCGACACGATGGTCGTGGGCGACGCCTACGGCCGAGTGCGCGCCATGCTCGACGACAAGGGCAACAACGTCGAGGAAGCGGGTCCGTCGACCCCCGTCCTGGTCCTGGGTCTCACCAACGTCCCCGGCGCCGGCGACAACTTCCTCGTCGTCGACGAGGACCGCACCGCCCGTCAGATCGCCGAGAAGCGTGCTGCGCGTGAGCGCAACGCCAACTTCGCCAAGCGCGTCCGCCGGGTGTCCCTGGAAGACCTCGACTCGGTCCTCAAGGCCGGTCTGGTCCAGGAACTCAACCTCATCATCAAGGGCGACGCGTCCGGTGCGGTCGAGGCCCTCGAGTCCTCGCTGCTCCAGCTCGACGTCGGTGAAGAGGTCGACATCCGCGTCCTGCACCGCGGTGTGGGTGCGGTCACCGAGTCCGACATCTCGCTGGCGATGGGCTCCGACGCCATCGTCATCGGTTACAACGTCCGTGCGGCCGGCCGTGCCGCGCAGATGGCGGACCGCGAGGGCGTCGACGTTCGCTACTACTCGGTGATCTACCAGGCCATCGAGGAGATCGAGGCGGCCCTGAAGGGTCTCCTCAAGCCGGAGTACGAAGAGGTCGAGCTCGGTACGGCGGAGGTCCGCGAGATCTTCCGCTCGTCCAAGCTGGGCAACATCGCCGGTGTCCTCATCCGGTCCGGCGAGGTCAAGCGCAACACCAAGGCGCGGCTCCTGCGCGACGGCAAGGTCGTCGCCGAGAACCTCACCATCTCCGGTCTGCGCCGCTTCAAGGACGACGTCACCGAGATCCGCGAAGGCTTCGAGGGCGGTATCAACCTCGGCTCCTTCAACGACATCAAGATCGACGACGTCATCGCGACGTACGAGATGCGCGAGAAGCCCCGCGCGTAAGCGCGAGGCGGTTCGCACCGTGTCGTAACTCGTAACACCGGGGCCGGTCGACGGAATATCCGTCGATCGGCCCCGGCCGTTGCGTGTACGGTTCTGGTGACCCTGCCGAGCGACGGCCGGCAGGCCACCGAACCCGCACCGGCGGGATATCCGGAACTGCATGTACGTGGGGACTCTGTCCTTCGATCTGCTCCTCGGCGACGTCCACTCGCTGAAGGAGAAACGCTCCGTGATCCGGCCCATCGTGGCCGAGCTCCAACGCAAGTTCTCCGTGAGCGCGGCGGAAGTGGGCGACCAGGACCTGCACCGCAGGGCCCGCATAGGGGTCGCTCTCGTGAGTGGGGACACGGGGTTCCTCTCGGACGTACTCGACCGCTGCGAGCGGCTGGTCGCGGCACGTCCGGAAGTGGAGCTGCTGTCCGTACGACGGCGCCTCCACGGTGATGAAGACTGATAGCAAGACATAAGAAGGAGACGGACCAGTGGCCGACAATGCGCGGGCGAAGAAGCTGGCGGACCTCATCCGGGAGGTGGTGGCCGAGAAGCTGCAGCGCGGCGTCAAGGACCCCCGCCTCGGTACGCACGTGACCATCACGGACACCCGGGTCACCGGCGACCTGCGGGAGGCCACGGTCTTCTACACGGTCTACGGCGACGACGAGGACCGGGCCAGCGCGGCAGCGGGCCTGGAGAGCGCCAAGGGCGTACTGCGCTCCGCGGTCGGCCGGGCGGCGGGCACCAAGTTCACGCCCACCCTGACCTTCGTCGCGGACGCCCTCCCGGAGAACGCCAAGACCATCGAGGACCTCCTCGACAAGGCGCGCGCCTCCGACGCCCACGTGCGCGAGGTCTCCTCGGGCGCGCAGTACGCCGGCGACGCCGACCCGTACAAGAAGCCCGACGAGGACGCCGACGACTCCGACGAGGACGCAGCCGCGGAATGAGCAGCAACGCAGGAAAGACGCCGGACGGCCTTGTCATCGTCGACAAGCCGTCCGGCTTCACTTCGCACGACGTGGTCGCCAAGATGCGCGGGATCGCCAAGACCCGCCGCGTCGGCCACGCCGGCACGCTCGACCCCATGGCGACGGGCGTGCTGGTCCTGGGCGTCGAGAAGGCCACCAAGCTCCTCGGCCACCTCGCGCTGACGGAGAAGGAGTACCTCGGAACGATCCGCCTGGGCCAGAACACCCTGACGGACGACGCCGAGGGCGAGATCACCTCGTCCATCGACGCCACCGGGGTCACCCGGGAGGGCGTGGACGCGGGCATCGCGAAGCTGACCGGCGAGATCATGCAGGTCCCGTCCAAGGTCAGCGCCATCAAGATCAAGGGCGTGCGCTCCTACAAGCGCGCCCGCGACGGCGAGGACTTCGAGATCCCGGCCCGACCGGTCACGATCTCCTCGTTCCAGGTGTACGACATGCGCGAGACGGAGGCCGAGGACGGCACGAAGGTCGTCGACCTCGTCGTCTCCGTCGTCTGCTCCAGCGGTACGTACATCCGCGCCCTCGCCCGCGACCTCGGCGCCGACCTCGGTGTCGGCGGCCACCTCACCGCGCTGCGGCGCACGCGCGTCGGCCCGTACAAGCTCGACCGGGCGCGGACGCTGGACCAGCTCCAGGAGGAGCTGACCGTCATGCCGATCGGCGAGGCGGCCGCGGCCGCCTTCCCGCGCTGGGACCTGGACGCCCGGCGGGCCTCGCTGCTCGCCAACGGCGTGCGGATCGAAATGCCGGACGCCTACGAGACCGGACGGACCGTGGCGGTCTTCGGACCGGACGGAACGCTGCTCGGTCTCGTGGAGAACAAGGCCGGCAAGGCCAAGTCCCTGGCGGTATTCGTCTGACGTGGAGCGGTGAGCGCCGATGACCTGACGCTCACCGCTCCACGACCCCCCTCGGGTAGGTCTCTATCCACCCGAACCCCGGTATTCACCCGTCCGAGCAGGCGCTCGGAGTGAATGGAGGGAGCGTAAGGGGGCGCTTTCACCTCGCGTGCTTTCCGTGCTGATCTTCGCCTGCCTACCGTCGTGAGCACGGAAGTGTTGCGGGGGAGTGGTGGTGCGGCCATGGCGGAGCTCGTCAAAATCTGCGACCAGGCCGGGCGGGCGCGCGGCAGCGGATTCGTCGCCGACGACCGCGGAACGGTGGTCACCAGCCATGAGGCCGTGGCCGGGCTGACCCGGGTGCTGCTGCACGGGCCGGACGGCAGGACCTGCCTGTCCACGGACATCACCCTCCTGCCGGGAGCCGCACTGGCACTCGTACAAGCCCACGGGCTCGGGGCACGGCCGCTGCCGGTGGCGATGCGCGATCCGATCCCGCAGGGGGCGTACGTACGCGTCCCCGCGCGCGGGTGGCGGCAGGCGAGGGTACTGGCCCTTCACGCACTGGTCGTTGAGCTGGCGATCGGGACCGACGGGCGCGACGCGCTGCGGCAGGGCGGGGAGGCGTGCGGGGGTCCGGTCCTCGACGCGGAAACCGGCGCCGTGCTCGCGGTCCTGGGCGGCGGCTTCGCGGTGGCCCTCCGCGCGGCGGCCAAGGCCGACCCGGGCGGCCCCCTGGCCGAGCTGCTGGACCGCAACGCGGCGACGGTACCCGCCTACGGCGCGGACCTGAACCTCGCCGGCGCGCTGGAACTCACGGGAACCACCCTGGGCGCGGCCGACGATCCGGAGCCCGCCCCCATCGACCGGCCGGCCATCGCGGCCGAACTGGACGCCTTCACCGCGGGGAACAGCCTCGTCCTGGCCCTGGTCGGAAGCCCGGGCACGGGCCGCACCACCGCCCTGGCCGCGCTGGCCGCCCGTCGATCCCGCGGCTCCAGCCCGGCCCCGACCCTCTGGCTCCGCGGCGCGGACCTCCACGCCCAGGACACCTCCCTGGCCGACGCCGCCACCCGCGCCCTGACAACGACGGCCCGCATCCTCGCCACCCCGGACCGACCCAGCCGGGGTCGGGTGTGTGCCGGGGCGTCCCCGCAGGGCGTCGAACACCACCACCCTCGGCCCTCCGACCCCTGGAAAGGTTCGACGCCCGAGGAGACGCCCCGGCACGCGCCCGGCGCCGGCGGAACCCCGTCGCCCCCGCCGGAGCGGCGGAGCCCCGCGGCGCCCGACCCTGGCGGAACGTGCCAAGTCCCGCCGGAGCGGCGCAGCCCCCCGGCGCCCGACCTTGGCGGAACCTCCTCGACCCCGCCGGAGCGGTGTAGCCCCGCGGCGCCGGGCGCTGGCGGAACGTGCCAAGTTCCGCCGGAGCGGCGCAGCCCCCCGGCGCCCGACCTTGGCGGAACCCCGTCGACCCCGCCCGGCCCGCCGCAGGCGAACGGCATTGCCGACGCCGTGGCGCGCGCGGCCGCCGCCGCCGGGCGGGGCCTGGTCGTGGTGCTGGACGCCCCCGAGGAGATGCCGCCCCAGCTCGCGCACCGCCCGGGCCCCTGGACCGAAGCCACCGTCGCGTGGCTGCGGGGGGCCGGCGCCCGGCTGGTCGTCGCCGCGCGGCCCGAGTACTGGGAGGCGGCCGGCGCGCTCTACCCGCCCGAGGTGCTGCACACACCGGCCCGCCCCGCCCGCCGCCTGCCGCCCGCACTGCCGCTCGGCGACCTCGCGCCCGCCGAGGCCGAGACTGCCCGGGCCCGTCTCGGCATCCCGGCCGACGCCGTCCAGGAGGCCGACGCCCGGCACCCGCTCACCCTGCGCCTGCTCGCCGGGATCCGCGCCGCCGGGGTCACCGCCGGGCGGCCCGGCCGGGACGAGGTCTTCGCCACCCACCTGGACCTGGTGGCCCTGCGGGTGGCCGTCCGGATCGCCGCCGCTGCCGGCGGGGTCCACGGGCCCGGCGTGCGGCGGCTGGCGGCGCGCGTGGCCGGGAGGGTGCACGAGGCCGCCCGCCGCTGCCTCGGGCCAGGGCAGGGGCAGCTGGACCGGGCCGCGTTCGAGGAACTGTTCCCGTGGCGCACCGGCTGGGCCTCAGCCGTGATCACCGAGGGGCTGCTCGTGCCCGCCGGACCCGGCTACCGCTTCGCCCACGAGGAACTGTCCGACTGGCTCCAGGCCGGCCACCTGGACGTCCCGGCGGCCCTCCGCGCCCTCGTCCACCAGCCCACCGGTCAAGGCCTGCCCGTGCCACGCCACCGCATCGGCCCCGTCCTGGAGGCCTTGCGCAGGCTCCCCCCGGACCGGCTGCGCACCGAACTCACCCACCTGGTCGAGGCCCTCAACACCATGACCGAGCGGGCCGCACCGCCGGGGCCGGGGGTCGGGGGGCTGCGCCGCTCTCAGGGGGGCGAGGGGGTCCCGCCGGGGTCAGAGGCCGGTGGGCTGCGCCGCTCCGGCGGGGTCGAGGGGGTTCCGCCGGGGCCGGTGGCGCGCCGGGGCGTCTCCTCGGGCGCCGAACGTTTCCAGGGGTCGGAGGGCCGGGCGGTGGTTGCGTTCGGCGCCCTGCGGGGACGCCCCGGCACACCCCCGTCCCCGTCGGAACCGGCAGGCGTGCCGTCCGGGCCGGGCAGGTCACCCGGGCCGGTCGGGCCAGCCGGGGATGCCGCACCGGCAGAGCCGGCCACGCTCATCGGGCCAGCCGGGCCAGGCACGCTCACCGGGTCAGCCGGGTCAGCCGGGCCAGCCGGGCCAGGCACGCTCACCGGGTCAGCCGGGCAGGGCGGGGTCGCCGGGCTGGCGAGCCGGGGCGAGGCGGGGTGGTGGGCCGGCCGGCTGCTCCGCGAGAGCCTGCTGCGCGCCCCCGACGCCCGTCCCCACCTGCCCGTCCTGCACGCGCTGGCCGAGCACGTGGCGCGCGCCGGGCCCGGCGAGTTCGGCGGCTGGTTCTGGAACCGGCTGCGGCTGCCCGAGCCCGAGCGCCTCGACCTGCTGCGCCGCCTCCTGCCCGCCGACCCCGCCGAGGCCGTCCCCGGCGACCGCTACCTCGACGCCGCCGCCCGCCGCCCGCCCGCGACCCGCAAACCGTCCAGCCACTGCTCTGCGCCTGGTTCGGCGACGGCCGCCGGCTGCGCGGCCGCCCCGGCGCCACCGTCGCCGGCGCCGCCCAGGCCCTGCTGCACACCCACCGCCGGCTCGCCCTGGACGACCTCACCGAGCAGCTCGTCACCGCCGGGCACCCCCGCGCCGACGAGCTGCTCGCCGCACTCGCCGAGGAGGAGCCCTCCGCCATGTGCCGGGCCGTGGACCGCTGGGCCCACGACGAACGCCCCGGGCGGCGCGTCGCGGCGGCCGCGTACGGGCTCGCCACCGCCCCCCACGTGCGCACCCCCGCCGACCGCGAGCTGCTGCGCTACGCCGCCCAGGCGCTGCTCGCCCGCCCCACCGACGCCACCCTGCACGCCGGCGCTCTCGCCACGCTGCTCCGCGACCCGCAGACGCGCGGCCGTTATCTGCCGGACGCCCTGGCCTGCTTCCGCGACCCCGAGCACGGCGCCCGGCTGCCCGCCTCGGCGCTGGTCACGGCGCTGCCCGTGCTGCCCGATCCGGACGCGGTGTTCGACGCCCTGCGGGCCCGGGCCGACGGCGAGGTGGTGCGGGCCCTGGCCGCGCTGACCACGCCGGGGCTCGCCCGCCGCGCGGCCGAACTCGTACGGGAGCACCTGGCGCGGTGCCCCGAGGACGCACCGCACGCCGCCGCCTTCGTGGACCTGCGCCTGGAGCAGGGACCGGCCGCGGGCCCCGTCGTACGCCCGCTCGTGCTGGACCTGCTGCGGACCGCGCCGGCCTCGGTCCGGGCCGAGCTGGCCGCCGTACTGGCCGCTCCGGGCGGGGAGTCCTCGTACGCGCTGCGGAGCGAGCTGGCCGACGTACTGCTGCGCGAGGAGGCCGACCCGCTGGTGCTCGACGCCTTCCTCGGCTCCCTCGCGGCCGGGGCTGCCGCCCGCCCGGAGGACCGGACGCGGGAGCTGCTGCGCCGCACCGGGCGGCAGCTGCTGCGGGCCCCCGGTGGGGCGGCGGTGTTCGAGCGTCGGACGGTGGAGCTGACCCGGACCGCCCCCGCCTTCGGGGCGCTCGTGGCCCGCTGGCTGGCGCAGGCGGGAGCGGAAGCGGCGGCCCTGCTGGGGCCGAGCGCACGGCGGACGGTGGAGACCCTCAGCAGAGCTGCGCAGGATGTGACGTGACGATCTGACATGGCAGTTGTCGCATCCAGACGCCGATGCGGGGCACCGGGCACCGGCATGGCAGTCTTAGACCTGTAATCGGCATTCAAATACAAGGCCTAACGGGTTCGGGCGAGGAGCGGTCACAGTGCAGCGCTGGCGTGGCTTGGAGGACATCCCCCAGGACTGGGGACGCAGCGTCGTCACCATCGGCTCCTACGACGGTGTGCACCGGGGTCATCAGCTGATCATCGGACGGGCGGTGGCGAAGGCGCGCGAGCTCGGCGTCCCGTCGGTCGTGGTCACCTTCGACCCGCACCCGAGCGAGGTCGTGCGCCCCGGCAGCCACCCGCCGATCCTGGCGCCGTACGACCGGCGCGCCGAACTGATGGCCGGGCTGGGCGTGGACGCGCTGCTGATCCTGCCGTTCACGGCGGAGTTCTCGCAGCTGTCCCCGGCCGACTTCATCGTGAAGGTGCTCGTCGACAAGCTGCACGCGCGGGCCGTCATCGAGGGGCCGAACTTCCGCTTCGGCCACCGGGCCGCGGGGAACGTCGACTTCCTGCGCGAGCTGGGCTCCACGTACGACTACGAGGTCGACGTCGTGGACCTGGTCGAGCGGGGCGATGCGGGCGGCGGCGTGCCGTTCTCCTCGACGCTCGCGCGCAAGCTCGTCGCCGAGGGCGACATGGACGGCGCGGCCGAGATCCTGGGCCGGCCGCACCGGGTCGAGGGCGTCGTGGTGCGCGGTGCGCAGCGCGGCCGCGAGCTCGGCTACCCGACGGCGAACGTCGAGACCGCGCCGCACACCGCGATCCCGGCGGACGGCGTGTACGCGGGCTGGCTGACGGCGGCCGGCGAGCGGATGCCCGCCGCGATCTCGGTGGGGACGAACGTCCAGTTCGACGCCACCGAGCGGACCGTGGAGGCGTACGCGATCGACCGGATCGGGCTGGACCTGTACGGGATGCACGTGGCGGTGGACTTCCTCGCGTACGTGCGCGGGATGGCGAAGTTCGAGTCGCTCGACGGGCTGCTGGAGGCGATCGCGGACGACGTGAAGCGGTCGCGGGTGCTGACGGACGCGTACGACGCGCAGCGCTGACGGCGGCGCCACCGCCGCGGCCGGATGGACGTGAACGACGAGGGCCCGTACCGGTGTACGGGCCCTCGGTCGTTCGGTCGTTCGGTGCTTCGGCCGCTCAGCCGAGGCGCGGGTCGCGCGGGGGCTGTTGCGGGGCCGGTGGCTGCTGCCAGGGCTGGCCCGGCTGCGGGTACGGCTGGCCGTAGGGTTGCTGCGGGGCCTGCGGCGGAGGCTGCTGCTGGTACTGCGGCGGCCCCTGGGGCTGACCGTACGGGGGCTGCTGGTGCGGCTGGGGCTGCTGCGGCTGCTGAGCGCCCCAGTGGCCCTGGGCGGCCTGCTGCTGGGCCCGGATGAAGTCCTCCGCCACGAGCGCGGAGAGGTTGAAGTACGCCTCGCGCGTCTTGGGACGCATCATGTCGAGATCGACCTCGGCACCGGCCGCGAGGTGCTCGTCGAACGGCACCACGACGACTCCGCGGCAGCGGGTCTCGAAGTGCTGCACGATGTCCTCGATCTTGATCATCTTCGCGGTCTCGCGGACCCCCGAGATGACGGTGAGGGAGCGCGAGACGAGGTCGGCGTACCCGTGCGCGGAGAGCCAGTCGAGGGTGGTGCTGGCGCTGCTGGCGCCGTCCACGGACGGGGTCGAGATGATGATCAGCTGATCGGCCAGGTCCAGGACCCCGCGCATGGCGGAGTACAGGAGCCCGGTGCCGGAGTCGGTGAGGATGATCGGGTACTGGCGGCCCAGCGTCTCGATGACGCGGCGGTAGTCCTCGTCGTTGAACGTCGTCGAGACGGCCGGGTCCACGTCGTTGGCGATGATCTCCAGACCGGAGGGCGCCTGAGAGGTGAACCGGCGGATGTCCATGTACGAGTTCAGGTACGGGATCGCCTGGACCAGGTCCCGGATCGTGGCGCCGGTCTCGCGGCGGACGCGACGGCCGAGGGTGCCGGCGTCGGGGTTCGCGTCGATGGCCAGGATCTTGTCCTGGCGCTCGGTGGCGAGGGTGGCGCCGAGGGCCGTGGTCGTCGTGGTCTTGCCGACACCGCCCTTCAGACTGATCACGGCGATGCGGTAGCAGGACATGACCGGCGTGCGGATCAGCTCCAGCTTGCGCTGACGCTCCGCCTCCGCCGCCTTGCCGCCGAAACGGAAGCGGCCGCCGCCGGCGTTGTTGTTGCTCTTCGGCTTCTGCCTGTTGCGCAGCAGGCGGTCCGAGGACAACTCGACGGCGGCGGTGTAGCCGAGCGGCGCCCCACCGGTGGTCTGGCCGGAGGAGTAACGGGGGTCGTGGGGCTGCGGCGGCAACGGCTGCTGGCTCGCCTGCCACTGGGCGCCGGAACGGGGGTCGTACTGAGGGGTCGCCTGCGGGGCTGCCTGCGGCGGCTGCTGGGCCTGCGGGTGCGGCTGAGGCGGCTGCGGCTGCTGCTGGGCCTGCGGCGGTGCGAAGGCGTAGCCCTGCTCGGCGGCGAAGGCGGGCGGCAGCGGCGGCAGTTCACCTCCGGGTCCCCCGAACGGGGTCTCCGCGCCGACCCGCGGCGCGTCCCCGGAGGCGGCCGGCAGCACGGGGACCCCGTCGGCGGGGGTGTCGTGCGGCCCGGCGGCGGGCCCGGACGCGTCTGCGACAGGCGCCGGGTACGACGGGAGCGGCTCGCTCGGGGGCGCGAACGAAGCGGCGCCGCCATCGGGCGTCGCCGGCAGGGCCGGGGCCTCGTACCGCGCGGGGGCCTCGTGGGCCGGGGTGCCACCGTCCGGCGCCGAGAGCAGCGCAGGGTACGGCGGGAGCGCTTCGGCCGGTGCGGTCGGTGCGTCGGGCGCGGGCGTGTTGCTCACGGGCGTCGTCGGCAGGGCCGGGACCGCGTACTGCGCGGGGGCGTCGTCGGCCGGTGTGCCGCTGTCGGGCGCCGAGGGCAGGGCCGGGTACGGCGGGAGCGCTTCGGCCGGGGCCGTGGGCGCGTCGGGCGCGGGCGTCGTCGGCAGGGCCGGGGCCGCGTACTGCGCGGGGGGCTCGGGCGCCGGGTACGAAGGCAGTGCTTCGGCCGGGGCCGTGGGCGCGTCGGGCGCGGGTGTGCCGCCGACGGGCGTCGGGGGCAGGGGCAGGGCCGGGTACGCCGGGAGGGCCTCGGCCGGGGCCGTGGGCGCGTCGGGGCTGGCGGTGTTGGCCGGCGGAGCCGGCGGCGCGGACGCCGCCTCGGGGGCCGGGCGGGGTGCCGGCGGGCCCACGCGCATCGTCGGGGGAGAGGTCACCTCCGACGGGCGGTGGGGCTCGAAGCCGCTGCCCTCGGGCAGCCCCGGCACCGCGGCCGGGCTCGCGCCCTGGGTGTACCAGGCCGGCGGGGTGTAGTCGATGGTGAACTCGCCCGTCAGTTCGGGCTCCGCGTCGGACTGATCGTCCGTCGGGACGTCCCACGTCCCGCCGCGCCTCTCGTTCCGATCGCCGCTCACTGGTCCTCCTGGTCTGTCGAACACTGGTCCGGCGCCCACCTCGACGCGCGCCCGCGCCCAGCCTAATCGCGGCCCGCCGCCCGTGTCCGCCCCCGTCGGCCCGGCCCCGCGCGGTCGCGACCACGGCAACGGTCAACCCCGGTCAACCGGGCGCCGATCCAAGGTGAACGATGTTCGGTCGACGTTCGGTGGATGTTCGCCCGACGGTCAGTCGATGCGCCGGGCCCCGCCCAGCAGGCCCGTCTCCGCTTCCGTCCCCTGGGTCATGACGAACTGCCGGTCCCGTGGCGTACACCACAGCGTCACCCCGTCACCCAGCGTCGGGAGCGAATCCACCGCCCGCCGCGACAGGTTCATCAGACGGCCGATCTGCTCCGCCTCGTCCGGGGACACCCGCTGCACGCCCACCAGCGCGGACTGCTGCAGCAGCCGCGGCGCCGTCGGGCTCAGGTACGGCAGCAGGGTCAGCACCGACTGCCAGGGCCCGGCCACCACGCGCCCGCGCGGCGGCCGCATCCCGCAATCGCGGATCACCAGCACCGGGCTGCCCGCGGAGGCGCCCTGCGGCGGGATCCGGCCCACCTCGTGCAGGGTCACGCACTGCTGCCCGCCACCCGCCGCCTGGGCCAGCCCGGACCACACGTGCCCGCGCCCGGTCTCCACCGCGACCCGCGCACCCGTGGCCGCCGCGCGCAGCGCCAGCACCTGCGCCGTCCACAGGCCGCCGATCAGCGTCACCTCGTACGGCGTCGGCCGGTTGATGCCGAGCACCGCCGGCTTCCCCCCGGAGTCCACGCCGATGACGACCCCGTCGTCCCCGACGGGCAGCGCCAGCGAGTCCAGATCCGCGGCGGCCACCACGTGCCGTTCCCGGCGCGGGCCGACCAGCCCGAAACCGCCCCTCATCGCGCCCCTCCCAGCGGCAGCGAAGCCAGCAGCCCCGGTACCTGTTCCCGGTCGAGCCGGACGAGGCCGGCCTTCACGCCACGCGCCGTCCGTTCCAACTCCCGGCGGGCCGCGACCAGTTCCTCGTCGCTGCGCCCCGTCACCCGTACGTGTCCGGCCAGGGTCACGCCCTGTCGCTCGGCGGAGGACATCGTGAGGCTGAAGTTGGTCGCGAGCGCGGGCAGCGAGGTCAGCAGCGCCACGAACTGCGGCAGCGCCGCCCCCGAGCCGCCCAGCTGCGGCCAGCGCGCTATCCAGTACGTCGTGTGTCGCCGGTCGTCACAGCGCCAGGTCCGCGGGGTCTCCTCCGTACGCCGCCCCGTGCTGGCCGACCGGCCCGCCTGGGTGATCGCCATCGGGTTCGCGCACGAGGAGGTGGCCAGCGCCGCCGTCAGCTCCTGCTCGGTCAGCACGGTGGCCTTGAACCCGGCCCCCGTCAGCCGGCTCGCCAGCTGGTCCGCCGCCCGCACCACGCACCGCTGCGCGCCCGCCAGTCCGCCGCCGCGCGCGGTGACCGCCTCGGGGCACAGCTCCGGGTCGAGCTTGAGGGCGATCCAGGTCAACCGCACCGCCGGCGTCCCCGTCCGGGCTTGCAGCGGTGCGTAGTTGCGCGTGGCCATCGACTGGGCCGGCAGGTGCGGGGCCGGAGCCGGCTGGGTGTGCTGCACCAGCTGCGCGGACTCCAGCCGGATGCCGTCCACTTCGAGGATGTCCCGTACGAGGCCCAGCGGCAGCGGCCGCTCCGCCCGGTCGGGCCGCAGCGCGGTCGCGTCCGTGTCCACCTGGACGACCGCGGTCAGGAAGGTGCCGTCGCCGACCATCCCGACGGGCCGCCGGTCACGGTCGCTGAAGGTGAGCGTCCGCAGCGCGGGATCGGCCTCGACGAGCGGGGCCAGCCCGGGCTCGGTGCCCGTGGGCACGGTGAGCGAAGCGGCCCGGCGCCGCCGCGCGCGCAGCGCGAGCGCGCCGTCGAGCCATTCCGGCAGGGAGCGCTGGTGACGGCGTACGACCGCGAGCATCACCAGGACCAGGGCCAGGATTCCGGCGGGAACCAGCAGAACCGGCTCCACCACCCAGGCCACCAACAGGGCGGCCGCGGCGACCTGGAGCAGCACGAGCTGTTGCAGTCGGAACGGGCCGAAGCGGCCGGGGCTCGACTTCGGATGCGGGGTCACCCCGCCGCGTACGGGTGCGGCCGTGCCAGTCCGTGGCGGCGTCGCGGTGGCCATCACTCGCGCAGCTCCCCTTTCTGGGGCCGCGCCCCATGAATCCCGGCACCGCACGGCACCTGCCGCACGACCACCGGAATCTCCCCGATCCACCCCAACAAGCCCTGATGCCCCGATGATCCTGAATACGGCGGTCCGAAAGGCGCTGAGCGGCAGCCTCACCCTACCCGGCCCCTGCGTACGGTCCGTCAAGAGGCATAGTAGGTGCCCGGTCCGACAATCGAGGCTCGGGGACCGTACCCACCGACCGGGCCGTGCGGGGAGAAGCAGGCGGTCATGGCATCACGACGTGATGAGCTCAACGCGTACACCTCTGCGAAGCGGCGCACGGTGGCTGCGTTCCTCCAGCCTTCCGCCACGGGGACCGAGGAGGGCGCACCGCGCCCGCTGCGCGCGGTCCTGCCGGGGTTGATCGTGGGGGCGCTGGTCATCGCCGGATTCGGCGCGTGGGGCATGTTCAAGCCGACGGCCCCCAAGGGCTGGGACGAGCCCGGTGTCCAGGTCATCGTCGGCAAGGACTCGACGACCCGGTACGTGGTGCTGACGACGAAGGTGGACGGCAAGGAGCAGCGCAGGCTGCACCCGGTGCTGAACCTCGCCTCGGCCCGACTCCTGCTCGAACCGGCCAAATCCAGCAAGGTCGTCACCGTCGCCGACAAGGTCCTCGACGGCGGCAAGGTGCCGCGCGGACCCATCATCGGCATCCCGTACGCCCCCGACCGGCTCCCCTCCAAGGACGACGCGGGCAAGGGCAAGCGCTGGGCCGTCTGCCAGCAGCCCGGCGGCAACGGCCAGGCCGTGCAGACCGCGACCTTCGTCCTCGCCGACCGCGAGGCCGTCCGCATGGACGACGAGCGCAAGCTCACCGACACCCAGGTGCTGTACGTCCAGAGCACCGGGCCGGGCAAGGAGCGCTACCTCGTCGACGGGACGGGCACGAAGTACAAGTTCCCGGAGGGCACCCCGGCCGCCGGGACGATGACCAACGCGCTGGTCGGTACCGGCGCCTCCCCGCAGCAGGTCACCGAGCAGTGGCTGGCCACCCTCAACGCCGGCGACGACCTTGCCTTCCCGCAACTGCCCGCCAAGGCCGGAACCAACGCAGACGTCAAGGGCCTGGTCACCGCCGACAACAAGGTCGGCATGGTGCTCAAGGCCCAGACCGGCTCCGGCACCCAGCACTACGTGGTGCTGCCCGGAAAGGTCGCCCCGGTCTCCGAGTTCGTCGCCTGGCTGCTGATCTCCGCCCCCGCCACCGACGGCCTCAACATGCACGGCAAGGCCCGTGAGGTCGACCTCCAGGCCCTGAACCCCGACGCGACCCCGTTCGCCGGCGGGACCAGGTGGCCGCAGAAGAAGTCCGACCGGATCAACCAGACGGCTCCGGCCACCGCCGGCCAGCCGGCGGGCTCCGGCGGCAACGGCCGCGACACCGTCTGCAACGTCCTGCATTCCGTCGACGCCCAGGGCAACCAGACCCTGAGCACCTGGGCGGGCACCGCCTTCCCCATCGACATCACGGCCAGCGGCACCAGCTCCTACGTCACCCCTGGTTCCGGACTGCTCTACACGCAGCTCCAGGGCAAGCAGACGACGGCCGGCGGTTCCCTCTTCCTCGTCACCGACACCGGCCTGCGGTACGCCGTGCAGGCCAACGGCGACAGCGACGCCGAGAAGTCGAAGATCGGCGCAGCCGACCAGCAGGCGAAGGGCGCCACGGACGTACGCCCCGAGGCCAGCCAGGCGCAGATCCGGCTCGGCTACGGGAACGTGACCCCGACCCTGGTGCCCATCGCGTGGTCGGAGTTCCTCTCCAAGGGCCCGCGCCTGGACACCAACTCCGCCCGTCAGCCGCAGGGTTCGTGAGGAAGCCGCACATGCCGTCCAAGCCGCCCGTTCACCAGCCCCGCAGCCGCGCCCCGCGCCGCGCGCCGCTGATCACCACGGCCCTCGCCCTGCTCGCGGCCGGCGCCGCGCCCGCGACCGCCGCGCAGCAACCCCCGTACGCCTTCCACCTCGACGGCGCCGGCGAGTGCACCTTCCCCATGAAGAAGCAGATCGCCGACCGTCCCTGGGCCCTGCAGCGCCTGCTCCTCGACGAGCTCTGGGCGCAGACCAAGGGCAAGGACAAGAAGGGCAACAGCGTCCGGGTGGCCGTCATCGACACCGGAGTGGACCGGGCGAACCCGCAGCTCGCCGGAGCCCTCGACACCGGCGCCGGCAGGGACTTCGTCGACCCCAAGGGCGGCGACGGCACGACCGACACGGTCGGCCACGGCACCAAGGTCGCCGGGCTGATCGCGGCCCGCCCCTACGAGGGCACCGGCTTCGTCGGCCTGGCCCCGGACGCCACGATCATCCCGATCCGGCAGAACGACGGCCAGGGCAAGGGCAACGCCAAGTCCCTGAGCGAGGCGATCGACCACGCCGTGGCCAAGGGCGCCCAGGTGATCAACATCTCCCAGGACACCGACGTACCGCTCTCCGCCGACTCCGACCTCGGCAAGTCGGTCCAGAAGGCCATCGACGCCAAGGTCGTGGTCGTGGCCTCCGCCGGCAACGACGGCATGAGCGGAGAGAAGCGCAAGACCTACCCGGCCGCCTTCCCGGGCGTGCTCGCCGTCGGCGCCTCGGACCGCAACAACGAGCGGGCCGCCTTCTCCCAGCCCGGCGACTTCATCGGGGTCGCGGCGCCCGGTGTCGACATGGTCTCCACCGTCCCCGGCTTCGGGCAGTGCCTCGACAACGGCACCAGCTTCTCCGCCCCGTACGTGGCCGGAGTCGCCGCCCTGCTGCGCGCCGAGCACGAGGACTGGACCGTGCAGCAGATCGTCTGGCAGATCCAGAACACCGCCGAACGCTCCGTCAAGGGCCGCGACGACTACGTGGGTTGGGGCATCGTCGACCCGGTGCGCGCCCTCAGCCAGGACCGTGAGGCCCCCAAGGCCCCGGTCCCCGACCCGGGCCCGCCGCCGGCCGCCGCCCCGGAGGCGGCGGAGCTGACGCTGACCGAGACGGCGCAGGAGCGCGAGGAGCGCCTCGGCACGTACGCTCTGGGCATCGGCGCCGTCCTCATCGCCGTCATCGCGGGGACCGCGACCGTCCTGCGCGAGGCGCGGAGCCGCAGACGCCGTTTGCAGTGAACGGTCACGGTTCATCAACAGAAGCGGACCACTGGTGTTGGGCAGGTCCGCCGAACTGGCTAGAGTGACAGCAGGCTTCACGACTGTGATCGGGGGATTCTCGTGAAGCGGAGGGGGATCTCGGGGGCGTGTGGCTGAAAACCGCCCTGGAAGTGTCCGCTCCGCCACGTAATCCGCCGATCGCGCCGGCGAATTGAGAAGTGAGGAGCTTCGGATGAGCAACAATTTCGGACTTGCAGACGATCCCATCGTCCAGGCCAAGAACAAGATCTCCGAAACGGCCGATGCCGTCACCACCCAGGCCCGCGAGCTGGCCGACATCCTCGCCACCGTGGGCGCGGGCTGGACCGGTGTGGGTGCCCAGGGGTTCATCAACGCCCAGACGGTGGTCAACGAGGACCACGACCAGATCCGTCGGCTGCTCGGGGTGCTGCACAACGCGGTGGCCCAGACCAAGAACCTGAGCAACGCCCAGGACGACGACGTGCGTGCGGCCTTCAGCGCCGTCCAGTCCAACGCGGGTGGCAACGGCTCGGGCCTCAACTCCATCTGACGCACGTCGTATTCCGGTAAGCCCCGCTCAGCGCTAAGGAGAAGAACATGGCTGCCACTGACGGCCACACCAAGGTCACATACGAGTCCGTCCAGCAGATGGCCAACCGCATCCGCACGGTCTCCAAGAAGATCGTCGACGACCTGGCCGCGATGGACCAGGCGCTCAAGGTCGTCACGGACACCTGGGACGGTGAGGCCCACGCCGCGTACGTCCAGCTCCAGGCCAAGTACAAGGGCCAGGCGGACCACATGAAGAACCAGCTGGAGCAGGTCGCCCAGCTCATCGAGCGCGGCAAGGACGACTACCGCTCCACCGACGTGAAGGCCTCGCGCCTGTTCACCGAGGCCTTCTGAGCCCGGTACACCAGAAGGGGCGCGCCCGCACCGGGCGCGCCCCTTCGGCGTCTCCGGACCGCTCAGGGGTGATGGCGGTCCAGGTCGAACTCGCCGTCCCTGGCCCCGAGTACGAAGGCCTCCCACTCGGCCGCCGTGTACCGCAGCACCGTGTCCCGGTCCAGCGAGGACCGCATGGCCACCGCGCCCTCGGGCAGCCGGGCGATCTCGACCCGCTCCTCGTCCGGGCTGGTCCCGGGCGGGCCCTCCCACTCCACGCCGCTGATGTCGAGCGCGTACAGCTCGTCCTTCTCCTGCTGGGTGCCCATGTGCGGCCTTTCCCCTCGGTGGCGCGGTCTTCACCGCCGATTATCGGCTCTGCGCCGCCCGAGGGGACCGGTTTCCTCACATCCCCGGCATCCGCCCCAGCTGCACCAGCGAGGTACCCCGCCTGCGCGAGGCGTAGTACGCCCGGCCCGGCGGCATCGGACGCGGCCGGACGTTGCCGACCAGGTCGCCCTCGGACGGATCGCCGGACAGGACGATGCCCTGCGCGCCCAGCTCCTTGATCCGCTGCATGAACGGCTCGTACAGCGACCGCGAGGCACCCGCCGAGTTGCGCGCGATGATGAAGCGCACGCCCGTGTCCCGGGCGAAGGGCAGGAACTCCACCAGCGGGGCCAGGGGATTGCCCTGACTCGTGGCCACCAGGTCGAAGTCGTCGATGATGATGAACACGTCCGGGCCCGTCCACCAGCTGCGGTCCCGCAGCTGCTGCGGAGTGACGTCGGTCGGCGGCTGCCGGCGCGAGAACACCCCGCCCAGCGCCTCCATGTGCATCTGCAGGGAGCTCGCCATCGGCGCGTACTCCAGCAGGTGCTCCTCCGGCAGCGCCCCCAGCAGGCTCCGCCGGTAGTCGCCCACGACCAGGCGGGCCTGGTCCGGCGTGTAGCGGGCCGCGATCTGCTGGGCGATGAGCCGCAGCAGGTTCGTCTTGCCCGACTCGCTCTCGCCGAAGACCAGCAGGAAGGGGTCGGACTCGAAGTCGACGAACACCGGCTCCAGGTCCGTCTCGTCGATGCCGATCGCGATCCCGCGGCCGGGGTGCTCCCCGCCCTTGGGCAGCTGGTCGGCGTGGAGCAGCCGCGGCAGCAGCCGTACGCCGGGAGCCGCGGCCCCCGCCCAGTTCTGCTTCACGGCCTCCACGAAGGCCGCCGTGGCCTCCGACAGGTCGCCCGCCTCGTGCGAGCCGTCGATCCGCGGCAGCGCCCCCAGGAAGTGCAGCTTCTCCGCCACCTGACCGCGACCGGGCATCCCCGCCGGGACGTTCGCCGCGACCTTCCGGTCGAACTCGGAGTCCATGACGTCGCCGAGCCGCAGCTCCAGCCGGCTGAGCATCTGGTCCTTGAGCGCGGCCCGCACCTCCATGTACCGCGCCGCGGTGATCACCACGTGGATGCCGTAGCCGAGACCACGGGCCGCGATGTCGTTGACGACCTGCTCCAGGCCCTCGTACTCGCCCCGGAAGTTGCCCCAGCCGTCGATGACGAGGAACACGTCGCCCCACGCCTCACCCGGCAGGTCGCCCGCCGCGCGCCGGCGCCGGTAGGTGCTGATCGAGTCGATGTTGTTGGAACGGAAGAACTCCTCGCGGCG
The DNA here is from genome assembly GCF_042731135.1 of Streptomyces sp. NPDC059874. NCBI lineage: Bacteria > Bacillati > Actinomycetota > Actinomycetes > Kitasatosporales > Streptomycetaceae > Streptomyces > Streptomyces sp. NPDC059874. Next base: position 15,123 of record NZ_JBHWJY010000057.1, on the reverse strand, counting down.
GTTGAGGATGCCCGCCACCTCCGCGACCGTGCGCCGTACCCGCTCCGGGTCCAGACGCGAGGCGATCCCGCCCACGTGCGGCAGCTCGGCGACCGCGGACAGACTGCCGCCACCGAAGTCCAGCCCGTAGAACTGCACCTCGCGCGGGGTGTGCGTGAGCGCGAACGAGGAGATCAGCGTCCGCATCAGCGTCGACTTGCCCGACTGGGGACCGCCGACCACCATCATGTGGCCCGCCGCACCCGAGAAGTCCCGGTACAGCACCTCGCGCCGCTGCTCGAACGGCTTGTCGATGAGGCCGAGCGGTACGACGAGCCCGCCGGGCCGCGTGTAGCCGTCCGCGTGCAGCCCGCGCTCCGCGCTCGGCGCCAACGCCGGCAGCAACTGGTCCAGCGGCGGCGCCTGGTCGAGCGGCGGCAGCCACACCTGGTGCGCCGGCACCCCCTGCCCCTCCAGCCGGCCCACGATCACGTCCAGCACCGTGTCCGCCAGCGCGTCGTCCTCCCGCGCCGACTGCGCCGCCAGGTACGCCGGGTCCGGGGCCGCGTACACCACCGGCACCGGAGCCGCCGTGAACAGCGCGGGCCGCCGCTCCACCGGGAACAGGCCCACGGACAGGTCCGGGCCGCCCGAGCGGTAGGTGCCCGAGACGTACGCCGCCTTGAAGCGGGTCATCTCGTCCGTGCCGAACTTCAGATAGCCCGAACCGGGCACCGACGGCAGGTGGTACGCGTCCGGCACGCCGATCGCGGTCCGCGACTCCGCCGCCGAGAAGGTCCGCAGACCGATCCGGTACGACAGGTAGGTGTCCAGGCCGCGCAGCTTGCCCTCCTCCAGCCGCTGCGAGGCCAGCAGCAGGTGCACACCCAGCGAACGGCCGATGCGGCCGATCTGGATGAACATGTCGATGAAGTCGGGCTTCGCGGTCAGCAGCTCGCTGAACTCGTCGATGACCAGCACCAGCGAGGCCAGCGGCTCCAGCGGGGCACCGGCCGCGCGGGCCTTCTCGTAGTCGTGGATGTTCGCGTAGTTGCCCGCAGAACGCAGCAGCTCCTGACGGCGCTGCAACTCGCCGCGGATCGAGTCGCCCATGCGGTCCACGAGCGTGAGGTCGTCCGCCAAGTTGGTGATGACCGCCGCGACGTGCGGCATCTGCCCCATGCCGGTGAAGGTCGCACCGCCCTTGAAGTCGGCGAGTACGAAGTTCAGCGTCTCCGAGGTGTGCGTGACGGCCAGACCCAGCACCAGGGTGCGCAGCAGCTCCGACTTGCCGGAACCGGTCGCGCCCACGCACAGGCCGTGCGGGCCCATGCCCTCCTGCGCGGCCTCCTTGAGGTCCAGCATCACCGGGGCGCCGTCCTCGCCGACACCGATCGGCACGCGCAGCCGCTCACCGGCCGACCGCGGCCGCCAGGTCCGCGCCACGTCGATGGAGGCCGCGTCGCCCAGGTTCAGGAGGTCCGTGAAGTCCAGGTTGGCCAGCAGCGGCTCGTCGTCGTCCCCGCCACCGGTGCGCATCGGCGCCAGCTGCCGGGCCAGGGCCTCCGCCGCCGGCAACGACAGGGTGTCCGGCACGCCCTCGTAGGCCACGCCCGCCCCCGACTCCAGCCGCAGCCGGCCCGGTCGCACCACGACCGACAGCCCGCCGCGCAGCTCGTCCAGCTCGCCCGGCACCACCTCGACGATGGTCACGCCCTGCAGGCCCTCGGCCGCGGCGAACACCGAGTCCGGCGGCACCATGCCGCCGTCCAGCACCACCACCAGGTGCGGCTGGTCCAGCACCGGGGACACCTCGCGGCTGAACCGCGGCCGCCCGTCCAGCCGGGACCCCAGCAGCCCCTCCAACTCGGCGAGGTCGTCGCCGAACAGACGCTTCGTACCGGCCCCGTCGACCTGACCCGGGACCTGCGTGTGCGGCAGCCACTTCGTCCAGTCCCACGCGGGCACCGCACCCGGCGCGGCCACCACGGCCACCATCAGGTCCTCGGGGGAGTGCAGCGTCGCCAGCTGGGCCACCAACGCCCGCGCAGCACCGCGCGCGGACTCCGGCTCACCGGACACCGTCACGTGGTAGAACGCCCGGATCGACACCGCCACCGGCAGCCCGTCCAGCGAGGAGTGCACCTTCAGGAAGCGCTGCATCGCGCCCGCCGTCAACGGCTCCAGCTCGTCCACCGGGGCCGTGTCCGGAGCCACCAGGGGCGTCGACAACCGCTGGGAACCCAGGCCGAGGCGCGCCTGCCCGAAGTCCGGGTCGCCGACCCGGCGCTCCCACAGCCGCGAACCCTCGGCCACCACCGACCACAACTGCTCGGGAGCCGGGTGCAGGTACAACTGCGCGTCACGCTGCGCCCGCGCGGTCCTGCGTACCTGACGGCGGGTCTGCGCCAGGTACTTGAGGTAGTCCCTGCGGACATCCGCCATTTGCCCCTGCGTACCGCGCCGGTAGCGCACCAACTGGGCAATGATCATGCCCACGGTGGACGCCAGCATCAGCGTGCCCATGATCCGCATGATGGGATTCGGCGTCATGAAGAAGAACACGACGGACGAGCCCATGCCGAGCATCGGCAGGACCTGCATCAGCATGCCCTCTTGCTGACCGCGCGGCAGTTCCGGAGGAGCCTCCAGTCTCAGCTCGTCCGAAGGGACTTCGGGCGGCAGGGACCGCGGCGGGCGTTTGACGACGATCTGGCTCACCGGAGCATCAATCCCTCGAAAACGGACGGGACGTCGCAACCGGCGCCCCCAAGTCGCGGGCGCGGAGGGGGTCTCCTCCGCGCGACCGTGATCCTACTTGCCGACAGTCCGCCATATGCCCGGTAGGGTGGCGCGCCTAGGTCCTGTCCGGGCATGCGCATCCGCGAATCGTCCGTCGACGCAGGCGTCAACCAGGGGGGTCACACAGGTGAGTACGGCCGCAACGACGGGCTTCTGCAGGGTCACCGTCGTGGCCCCGGACAGTCGTATCGACGTCGCCCTCCCCGAGGACATCGCCGTCGCGGACGTCTATCCGGAGCTGCTGCGCCTCACCGGCCAGACCCAGCCCGTGGGCGCCCCCACCGGCTTCCACCTCGTACGCCGCTCCGGCACCGTCCTCGACGGCGCGCGTACCCTGGCCGCCCAGCAGGTCCTCGACGGCGAGGTGCTCAGCCTGCGCCCCTTCGCGGAATCCCTGCCGCCGGCCGTCTTCGACGACGTCTCCGACGCCGTCGCCTCCGCCGTCGTCCGCGACCGGCACCGCTGGAGCGACGACATGCTGCGCGGCGCGGGCCTGGCCGGCGCCGCGGTGCTCCTCGTCATGCTGGGCTTCGTCCTCTGGTACGCCGACCCGATCCGCCACGACATGAACGGACTGCCAGGCGTCATCGCCGGCGCCGTCGGTGTCCTGCTCACCGCCGTGGCCGGGGTCCGCGCCCGGGTATACCGGGACCGCGGCTCGGCCGTCGCGCTCGGCCTCAGCGCCCTCCCGCACCTGCTGATCGCCGGCTCCGGGATCATCGCCCCGGCCGCCGGCCAGGGCCCCGGGCGCCTCCAGTTCCTCCTCGGCTGCGTCTGCGTCCTGGTCGCCTCCGTCGCCCTGGTCGCGCTCACCCCCAGCGGGGACGCCCCCTTCGTCGCGGCCACCTTCGTCGCTGCCACCGGCACCCTCGCCACCTTCGTCGCCATCGCCACCGAGGCCTCCGCCACCCAGACCGCCGCCGCCTGCGCGCCCGTCGCCATCGGCCTCGTCGCCTTCCTGCCGAGCCTCTCCGCCCGCGTCGCCCGGCTGCCCATCGGCTACGCCGCCCCGCAGAGCGCCACCGAGGATTACGAGACCCCGGACCGCTACGAGACCGAGCCGTACGGTGACCACCCCGGCACCGAGGGCACCGAGCAGGGCGCCCCGCTCGACGCCGAGGCGATCGCCGCCCAGGCCCGCCGTGGCCACGAGATGCTGCTCGGCCTCGTCGCCGGCTGCGCCGCCATCGCCGTCGGTTCCGCCGCCGTGCTCGGTTTCTCCGACAACACCTGGGGCCGCCTGCTGGCCTTCGCCACCGGCCTCGCCATGCTGCTGCGCGCCCGGCTCTTCCGCTACACCTCGCAGGTGGTGTGCGCCCTGGGCGCGGGCCTGGCCGCCGTCGCCCTGCTGATCCTGGGCCTGGCCCTGCACCCGCCGGTCGCCCTGATCGAAGCCCTGTACAAGCAGGACCACAGCGGCATGGACATCCGTACGATCTGGCTGACCGCCGCCGTCGCGGCCGGCGCGGCGCTCCTCGCCGGAATTGCGCTTGTCATCCCCCGCAAGGGCCTGTCACCCTTCTGGGGAAGGCTGCTCGACCTCACCGAGGCGGCGGTCCTGCTCAGCCTGGTCCCCCTGACCCTGGCCGTGCTGGACGTTTACTCCCGGGCCCGCTCTCTCACCAGCTGAGACGGCGCGTCCCGGCAGCCTGGTACGCTGTGTGACGGCCGTTTGTGTACGCGCTCCCGGAATCCTCTGGAAGCTGCGCTCAGCGGACCCCGCCTCCCGAGTTACGGAAGATCCCCAGAGAATTCGACCTGGGGCACTCGGTGGCAACGAAGACCTAAACGAGGAGTACGCGTGCCGCTCGACGCCGCTACGAAGAAGCAGATCATCGCAGAGTTTGGTGCCAAGGAGGGCGACACCGGCTCCCCCGAGGTCCAGGTCGCGATGCTGTCCCGCCGCATCTCGGACCTGACCGAGCACCTCAAGACCCACAAGCACGACCACCACTCCCGTCGTGGTCTGCTGATCCTGGTCGGCCAGCGTCGCCGCCTGCTGCAGTACCTGGCCAAGAAGGACATCCAGCGCTTCCGTACGCTGGTCGAGCGCCTCGGCATCCGCCGCGGTGCGGCCGGCGCCAAGTAAGGCGTTGTGGAGGGAGCGGTTCCCACATCCGGGGGCCGCTCCCTTTGCTGTACGTGCGGACCGGACCGGACCCTTTGTAGTCTGGAACGGACGCCCGTGTGCGTCTGAGGAAGACGCTCACAACTGAAGAGGAGGAGCGCCCTCCCTACGCCGCCGGTCCTCGGTAGTGGCACCCGGAATGCCCCACGGGCACCGAACCGGGTGCTTCGATCGAAGACCGGCCCCCAGGCCAGGAGCGCTTCTCCGCAACCGTCCACCGCCACACGGGCGGCGGACGGAGACGACGAAAATGGAGAAAACGCTAGTGGAGAACGAGACCCACTACGCCGAGGCCGTCATTGACAACGGTTCCTTCGGCACCCGCACCATCCGCTTCGAGACGGGCCGTCTGGCCCGCCAGGCCGCCGGCTCCGCCGTTGCCTACCTGGACGACGACACGATGGTGCTTTCCGCGACCACCGCGTCGAAGAAGCCCAAGGACCAGCTCGACTTCTTCCCCCTGACGGTGGACGTCGAGGAGCGCCAGTACGCGGCCGGCAAGATCCCCGGCTCGTTCTTCCGTCGCGAGGGTCGCCCCTCCGAGGACGCGATCCTCACGTGTCGCCTGATCGACCGCCCGCTGCGCCCGTCCTTCAAGAAGGGCCTGCGCAACGAGATCCAGGTCGTCGCCACGATCATGGCGCTCAACCCCGACCACCTGTATGACGTCGTCGCGATCAACGCCGCGTCCGCGTCCACCCAGCTGGCCGGCCTGCCCTTCTCCGGCCCGATCGGCGGCGTCCGCGTCGCGCTGATCCGCGGCCAGTGGGTGGCCTTCCCGACGCACACCGAGCTCGAAGACGCCGTCTTCGACATGGTCGTCGCGGGCCGCACCCTGGAGGACGGCGACGTCGCGATCATGATGGTCGAGGCCGAGGCCACCGAGAAGACCATCGCCCTCGTCAAGGGCGGCGCCGAGGCGCCGACCGAGGAGATCGTCGCCGCGGGCCTCGAGGCCGCGAAGCCGTTCATCAAGGTCCTCTGCAAGGCCCAGTCGGACCTCGCCTCCAAGGCCGCCAAGCCCGAGGGCGAGTTCCCGGTCTTCCTGGACTACCAGGACGACGTGTACGAGGCCCTCACGGCCGCCGTCAAGGGTGACCTGTCCCAGGCGCTGACCATCGCGGGCAAGCAGGACCGCGAGGCCGAGCTGGACCGCGTCAAGGAGATCGCCGCCGAGAAGCTCCTCCCGGCCTTCGAGGGTCGCGAGAAGGAGATCTCCGCCGCCTACCGCAGCCTGACCAAGGCCCTGGTGCGCGAGCGCGTCATCAAGGACAAGGTCCGCATCGACGGCCGCGGGATCACGGACATCCGTACCCTCGCCGCCGAGGTCGAGGCCATCCCGCGCGTGCACGGCTCGGCGCTGTTCGAGCGTGGCGAGACCCAGATCCTGGGCGTCACCACCCTCAACATGCTCCGCATGGAGCAGCAGCTGGACACCCTCTCCCCGGTGACCCGCAAGCGCTACATGCACAACTACAACTTCCCGCCGTACTCCGTCGGCGAGACCGGCCGCGTCGGTTCGCCGAAGCGCCGCGAGATCGGCCACGGCGCGCTCGCCGAGCGCGCGATCGTGCCGGTCCTCCCGACCCGCGAGGAGTTCCCCTACGCGATCCGTCAGGTGTCCGAGGCCCTCGGCTCCAACGGTTCGACGTCCATGGGCTCGGTCTGCGCCTCCACCATGTCGCTGCTGAACGCCGGTGTGCCCCTCAAGGCCCCCGTCGCCGGTATCGCCATGGGCCTGATCTCCCAGGAGATCGACGGCAAGACGCACTACGTCGCCCTCACCGACATCCTCGGTGCGGAGGACGCCTTCGGCGACATGGACTTCAAGGTCGCCGGCACCAAGGAGTTCGTCACCGCCCTCCAGCTGGACACCAAGCTGGACGGCATCCCGGCCTCCGTCCTGGCCGCGGCCCTCAAGCAGGCCCGCGACGCCCGCCTCCACATCCTCGACGTGATGATGGAAGCGATCGACACGCCGGACGAGATGTCCCCCAACGCCCCGCGGATCATCACCGTCAAGATCCCGGTGGACAAGATCGGTGAGGTCATCGGCCCCAAGGGCAAGATGATCAACCAGATCCAGGAGGACACCGGCGCCGAGATCACGATCGAGGACGACGGCACCATCTACATCGGTGCCGCCGACGGCCCGGCCGCCGAGGCCGCCCGCGCCACGATCAACGGCATCGCCAACCCGACCATGCCGGAGGTCGGCGAGCGCTACCTGGGTACGGTCGTCAAGACCACCACCTTCGGTGCGTTCGTGTCCCTGCTCCCGGGCAAGGACGGCCTGCTGCACATCTCGCAGATCCGCAAGCTCGCCGGTGGCAAGCGCGTGGAGAACGTCGAGGACGTGCTCGCGGTCGGCACCAAGGTCCAGGTGGAGATCGCCGAGATCGACCAGCGCGGCAAGCTCTCCCTGATCCCCGTGATCGACGGCGAGGCTGCCGGCGACGACGCTGACAAGGACGACTCCGACAAGTGATGTCGCGTAGTTCCCGTGTGACGGCCCGCCCCTCTTCGGAGGGGCGGGCCGTCGCCCGTACCCAAACCCTCCTCAAGGGCAGCAACGGCATCGGCACCGTCCGGCGCACCGTCCTCCCCGGCGGCCTGCGCGTCGTCACCGAGACGCTGCCGTCGGTACGCTCCGCCACCTTCGGCATCTGGGCTCACGTGGGCTCCCGCGACGAGACCCCGTCGCTGGCCGGCAGCACGCACTACCTGGAGCACCTCCTCTTCAAGGGCACGCACAAGCGCAGCGCCCTCGACATCTCCTCCGCCATCGACGCGGTCGGCGGCGAGATGAACGCCTTCACGGCGAAGGAGTACACCTGCTACTACGCGCGCGTGCTCGACACCGACCTGCCGCTGGCCATCGACGTCGTGTGCGACATGCTCACCGGCTCGCTGATCCGCGAAGAGGACGTCGACGCCGAGCGCGGGGTCATCCTCGAAGAGATCGCGATGACCGAGGACGACCCGGGCGACATGGTCCACGACCTGTTCGCGCACACCATGTACGGGGACACGCCGCTGGGCCGCCCCGTACTCGGCACCGTCGACACGATCAACGCACTCGGCGCCGACCGGATCCGCCGCTTCTACAAGAAGCACTACGACCCGACCCACCTGGTCGTGGCGGCCGCCGGCAACGTCGACCACAACAAGGTCGTCCGCCAGGTCCGCGCCGCCTTCGAGAAGGCCGGCGCGCTGACCCGCACCGACGCCGAGCCGATCGGCCCGCGCACCGGCGCCAAGCGCATCCGCACCGCGGGCCGCGTCGACCTCGTGAACCGCAAGACCGAGCAGGCCCACGTGGTCCTCGGCATGCCGGGCCTGGCCCGCACCGACGAGCGCCGCTGGGCACTCGGCGTGCTGAACACGGCCCTGGGCGGCGGCATGTCCTCCCGGCTCTTCCAGGAGGTACGGGAGAAGCGCGGCCTGGCCTACAGCGTGTACTCGTACACCTCGGGCTTCGCCGACACCGGCCTCTTCGGCGTGTACGCGGGCTGTCGCCCCAACCAGGTCCACGACGTGCTCCGGATCTGCCGCGAGGAGCTCGACAAGGTGGCCTCCGACGGCCTCGCCGATGACGAGATCAAGCGGGCCGTCGGCCAGCTCTCCGGCTCCACCGTCCTCGGCTTGGAGGACACCGGCGCGATCATGAATCGGATCGGCAAGAGCGAGCTGTGCTGGGGTGACCAGATGTCGGTCGACGACATGCTGGCCCGCATCGCCGCGGTGACCCCGGACGACGTCCGCTCGGTCGCGCAGGATGTACTGGCCCAGCGGCCCTCACTCGCGGTGATCGGCCCGCTGAAGGAGAAGCAGGCTGCCCGCCTCGACGAAGCGGTCGCCTAATTCCGTACGGACGTAGGTCCGTGCTCTTTTAAGGACGTGAATATGAGCAAGCTGCGCGTGGCGGTCCTCGGCGCTCAGGGCCGCATCGGCTCCGAAGCGGTCAAGGCGGTCGAGGCGGCCGAGGACATGGAGCTGGTGGCCGCCCTCGGCCGCGGCGACAAACTGGAGACGCTGGCCGAGGCCGGCGCCCAGGTCGCCGTCGAGCTGACCACCCCCGCCTCGGTGATGGAGAACCTGGACTTCCTCATCCGCCACGGCATCCACGGTGTGGTCGGCACCACCGGATGGAACGAGGACCGCCTCGCCCAGCTGAACACCTGGCTCGCCGCTTCCCCGGCGACCGGTGTGCTCATCGCACCGAACTTCTCCATCGGCGCCGTCCTCACCATGAAGTTCGCCGCCCAGGCCGCCCGCTACTTCGAGTCCGTCGAGGTCGTCGAGCTGCACCACCCGAACAAGGTCGACGCCCCCTCCGGCACGGCGACCCGTACGGCGCAGCTCATCGCCGCCGCGCGTGCCGAGGCCGGTCTCGGCGCGCAGCCCGACGCCACCGCCACCGCCCTCGACGGCGCGCGCGGCGCGGACGTCGACGGCGTCCCGGTGCACGCCGTACGCCTGCGGGGTCTGCTGGCCCACCAGGAAGTGCTCCTGGGCGGCGAAGGCGAGACCCTGACCATCCGTCACGATTCCCTGCACCACAGCAGCTTCATGCCGGGCATCCTGCTCGGCGCGCGCCGCGTGACGCAGACCCCCGGCCTCACCTTCGGCCTGGAACACTTCCTCGACCTGGGCTGACCGGACTGATTTCACGATGCGCGCGAAGATCACGTACTTCCTCACGGCCGCCGTCCTGGTCGTCTACTTCGTCCTGGCCGGCAGCCGTGGCCTGATGCTGATCCGGCACGGCACCTGGCTCACCGTCACCTTCGGGGTGGCCGTGCTCATGCTGCCGGTCATCGGCGTCTGGTTCCTCTGGAAGAACACGCAGTTCGTCACCAAGGCCAACCAGCTCGCGACCGAGCTGGAGGCCGAGGGCGGCCTGCCCGTCGACGAGTTGGAACGGGACCAGTACGGCCGGATCCTGCGGGACTCCGCCGACGAGGTCTTCGCGCGCCGCAGGGCCGAGACCGAGGACGCGCCGGGGGACTGGCGCAACTGGTTCCGGCTCGCCGTCGCCTACCGCGACGCCCGTGACACCCCGCGGGCCCGCACGGCCATGCAGCGCGCCATCGCCCTGCACGACAAGAAGCCCGTACAGGCCTGACCTGTACGGGCTCCTCGGGGGTACGACGTCAGGCGGTCACGGGCCGGTACTCATCGGCCCAGGCCGCGACCATGTCGGCGGCGCGGTCGAAGGCCTCGGCCCGCGACAGGAAATCGGCGTTGTGGTCGGTCAGCAGCACCGGCAGCTCCGCGCCGTCACGCCCGGCCGCCGTCAACGCCTGCCCCTGCACGGTCCTCGGCAGCCCGAGCCAGCGCACCGGCTGCTGGACCGTACGCAGCTCGACGATCTCGCTCCAGGCGAGCGAGCGCGTCCCGAAGAACGCCACCCGGCGCAGCCCCGCACGGCTCACCCAGACGCCCATCTGCAGCATCCGCAGCGCCGAGCCGACCACCGCGAGGGCGGCGACCAGGCAGACCAGCGCCCCGGCCCCCGCGCCGACGAAGGCGACGATCATGGTGGCCAGCAGCATGAAGGCGGACAGCAGGAGCAGCACCGCGGCGATGGCGACCCGCCAGGGGCCCGGCCGGTAGGGGCGCCGCCACCGGTCGTGGTCCACATGGGCCAGTACCGCGTCGGCGTCGTCGTCCGCGTCGGACACGCCGTCGGCCGTCAGGAAGGGCAGGGGCACGGCTGGACCTCACTCACATGCACGTTCGGTTGGGCTGTGCCCGTGAGGCTACCGCCCCTCGGACGCCTCCGACTGCTGCGACTTCTCCGGTGCCTTGCTCGGTTGCAGTGCCGGCATGCCGAAGAGCAGCGAGCCGACGAGCCCCGCCACCACGGTCAGACCGACCAGACTACGGGCGGCCAACTGGCTCTTGCTCAGACTCTCGCGCGGCGGCGGAGTGACGTTGCTGCGAAAACGGTCGGCCTCGGCGACGAAGGCGAACGGGACGGGTTCGCGCCGGCGAAACATCAGGGGCATCTCCTTGGGATCGGTGGGCGTGCGTTCTCCTACGTAGGACGTACGAACCGATCAATCGGTGCCGGATTTCGGGACATTCACCAAATTTCATGTCGACGCGTCAGCTGTCCGGGTGGCCGAGCCGCGACTGCGCTTGCGCGAGGACCCGTGAGGGGCGTCGTAGAGTGGGCGCGCCCCAGGAACGCACGTTTGGAAGGACCCCGGTGAGCGAGACCGCCGCTTCAGATCTGAAACCCAGCTTCCGCAGTGATGTGACGGTGGAGCTGGTGAAGCACTCCGCCGCCGACTCCGACGTGCTGTGGGCCGCCCGTGTCTCCACGGCCGGCGAGCAGTCGCTGGAAGAGCTGCAGAAGGACCCGGAGCGCTCCAAGGGCCTCATCAACTACCTGATGCGCGACCGCCACGGCAGCCCCTTCGAGCACAACTCGATGACCTTCTTCATCAGCGCCCCGATCTTCGTCTTCCGGGAGTTCATGCGTCACCGCGTGGGCTGGTCCTACAACGAGGAATCCGGCCGCTACAGGGAGCTGGAGCCCGTCTTCTACGTCCCGGACGCCGAGCGCAAGCTCGTCCAGGAGGGCCGCCCGGGCAAGTACGTCTTCGTCGAGGGCACCGCGGCCCAGCAGGAGCTGACCGGCCGGGTCATGGAGGACTCGTACCGGCAGGCCTACGAGGCCTACCAGGAGATGCTCGCGGCGGGCGTGGCGCGCGAGGTCGCCCGCTCGGTCCTGCCGGTCGGTCTCTTCTCCTCGATGTACGCCACCTGCAACGCGCGCTCGCTCATGCACTTCCTCGGCCTGCGCACGCAGCACGAGCTCGCGACCGTGCCGTCCTTCCCGCAGCGGGAGATCGAGATGGTCGGCGAGAAGATGGAGCAGCACTGGGCGAAGCTCATGCCGCTCACGTACGCGGCCTTCAACGGCAACGGCCGGGTTGCCCCGTAAGGTCCGCTACGCCCGCCACGTACAGATGTACTGAGTCAAGTCCGAAGTGTCCGTATTGCGGCGTTTCGTAAAGTTCATCTAGGCTGATCAAACGGACCCGGCACTGCTTGAACCCCCGAGCAGGCAGTGCCGGCGTCCAACACCCAGTTACGTCCCCCGAGGGCTCACCGCGAGCGTGGCAGCGAGTAGCGTGTTACCCATGGCTCCGATCTCGACTCCGCAGACCCCCTTCGGGCGGGTCCTCACCGCCATGATCACGCCGTTTACGGCGGATGGCGCACTCGACCTCGACGGCGCGCAGCAGCTCGCCGTCCACTTGGTGGACGCAGGCAACGACGGCCTGATCATCAACGGCACCACCGGTGAGTCCCCGACCACCACCGACGCGGAGAAAAACGACCTCGTACGAGCCGTGCTCGAAGCCGTCGGAGACCGCGCCCACGTGGTCGCCGGCATCGGTACGAACGACACCCGCCACACCCTTGAGCTGGCCCGCCAGGCAGAGCGCACCGGCGCCCACGGCCTGCTCGCCGTCACCCCGTACTACAGCAAGCCGCCGCAGGAGGGCCTCTTCCGGCACTTCACGGCGATCGCCGACGCCACCGAGCTGCCGGTCATGCTCTACGACATCCCCGGCCGCAGCGGTGTCCCGATCGAGACGGAAACTCTCGTCCGCCTGGCCGAGCACCCCCGTATCGTTGCCAACAAGGACGCCAAGGGCGACCTGGGCCGCGCAAGCTGGGCCATCGCGCAGAGCGGCCTGGCCTGGTACTCCGGCGACGACATGCTGAACCTGCCGCTCCTGTCGGTCGGCGCGGTCGGCTTCGTCTCCGTGGTCGGCCACGTGGTCACCCCCGACCTGCGCGCCATGCTGGACGCCCACCTCGCCGGTGACGTCCAGAAGGCGGCCGAGATCCACCAGAAGCTGCTCCCCGTCTTCACCGGCATGTTCCGCACCCAGGGCGTGATGACCACCAAGGCCGCCCTGAACCTGCAGGGCCTGCCCGCCGGCCCGCTGCGGCTCCCGCTGATCGAGCTGACGACCGAAGAGACGGCCCAGCTCAAGATCGATCTTGCCGCGGGCGGGGTACAGCTCTGACAACAGACTTCACAACTGAATAAGCAACGCCACAACAGACAACAGCAAGTGCACGAATGACATGCGCGCCACGTGCCTCAAGGGGTACGTGGCGCGCGTGGTGAAGGAGAACCTTTTGAGCCATCCGCACCCTGAACTGGGCCCGCCGCCGAAGCTCCCCAAGGGCGGCCTCCGAGTCACCCCCCTGGGCGGCCTCGGCGAGATCGGCCGCAACATGACCGTCTTCGAGTTCGACGGTCGCCTGCTGATCGTCGACTGCGGCGTCCTCTTCCCCGAAGAGGAGCAGCCGGGCATCGACCTGATCCTGCCGGACTTCACGTCCATCCGGGATCGCCTCGACGACATCGAGGGCATCGTCCTCACGCACGGTCACGAGGACCACATCGGCGCCGTACCGTACCTCCTCCGGGAGAAGCCGGACATCCCGCTGATCGGCTCCAAGCTGACGCTGGCCCTCATCGAGGCGAAGCTCCAGGAGCACCGCATCCGCCCCTACACCCTCGAGGTGAAGGAAGGCGAGCGCGAGAACCTCGGCCCCTTCGACTGCGAGTTCATCGCGGTCAACCACTCCATCCCGGACGCCCTGGCCGTCGCGATCCGCACCGGCGCGGGCATGGTCGTCGCCACCGGCGACTTCAAGATGGACCAGCTCCCGCTGGACAAGCGCCTCACCGACCTGCACGCCTTCGCGCGTTTGAGCGAGGAGGGCATCGACCTCCTCCTCTCCGACTCGACGAACGCCGAGGTCCCGGGCTTCGTACCGCCCGAGCGCGAGATCTCCAACGTCCTGCGCAACGTCTTCGCGAACGCCCACAACCGGATCATCGTGGCCAGCTTCGCCAGCCACGTGCACCGCATCCAGCAGATCCTCGACGCCGCCCACGAGTACGGCCGCCGGGTCGCCTTCGTCGGCCGCTCGATGGTCCGCAACATGGGCATCGCCCGCGACCTGGGCTACCTGAGGGTCCCGCCGGGCCTGGTCGTGGACGTCAAGACCCTCGACGACCTGCCGGCCCACGAGGTCGTCCTCGTCTGCACGGGTTCCCAGGGCGAGCCGATGGCCGCCCTGTCCCGCATGGCGAACCGCGACCACCAGATCCGGATCGTCCCCGGCGACACGGTCATCCTCGCCTCGTCCCTGATCCCGGGCAACGAGAACGCGGTCTACCGCGTGATCAACGGCCTGACCCGCTGGGGCGCCAACGTGGTGCACAAGGGCAACGCCAAGGTGCACGTCTCCGGCCACGCGTCGGCGGGCGAGCTCCTGTACTTCTACAACATCTGCAAGCCGCGGAACCTGATGCCGGTCCACGGCGAATGGCGCCACCTGCGCGCCAACGCCGAGCTCGGCGCCATGACGGGCGTCCCGAAGGACCGCATCGTCATCGCCGAGGACGGCGTGGTCGTCGACCTCATCGACGGCAAGGCCCGGATCTCCGGCAAGGTCCAGGCCGGCTACGTGTACGTGGACGGCCTCTCGGTCGGCGACGTCACCGAGGTCCACCTCAAGGACCGCAAGATCCTCGGCGACGAGGGCATCATCTCGGTCTACGTCGTGGTGGACAGCACCACGGGCAAGGTCGTCAGCGGCCCGAACATCCAGGCCCGCGGCTCCGGCATCGACGACGGGGCCTTCGGCCCGGTCATCGCGAAGATCGAGGAAGCCATCGCCCGCGCCGCGTCCGACGGCGTGGCCGAGCCGCACCAGATCCAGCAGCTCATCCGCCGCACGATGGGCAAGTGGGTCTCGGACAGCTACCGCCGCCGCCCGATGATCCTCCCGGTCGTCGTCGAGGTCTGACCCTCGCCGTAGCGACATCACCGGAGCGGGGCAACCGGATTTGCATCCGGGGGCCCCGCTCCAGTACGTTTACGTCTCCACCCCAGCACAACAGCCGGGCACACATGTGTGTCCGGTCGAGTCGCGCGGGCGGGTGGGAATCCAGACCCAGGGAAACCTGATAAAGTCTGGTTCTCCCGAAAGGGAAAGGCCCCCCGAAGGCCATTGGAATTCAAATCCAGTCGGAAACGACCGGAAAGAGATTCTGATAGAGTCGGAACCGCCGGAAAGGGAAACGCGAAAGCGGAAACCTGGAAAGCACCGAGGAAGTCGGACACGAAAGAGTCTGATAGAGTCGGAAACGCAAGACAGCAGAA